>NZ_DATJJF010000091.1:0-7409 GCF_035492435.1 Trinickia sp. | reverse complement strand
ATCGACGTCACAGAATGCCAGATGATCAACCAATTCGCCGGCAGCCAAAAGGCGCCGCCGAGCTTTACCCAGGGATATGGGCTGGCCTTCGGACACTCGGAGCGCAAGGCCATGGCCATGTCGCTCGTCGACCGCGCGTTGCGCGCGCAAGAGCTCGGCGAACCGGTCGAGGCGCCCGCGCAAGATGCTGAATTTGTGCTGTATCACAGCGATAACGTCGAAGCGTCCGGTTTCGTGCAGCATCTGAAGCTGCCGCATTACGTGGACTTTCAGTCCGAGCTTGAGCTGGTGCGTCGGCTGCGTGCCAATCACCCGGCCACGCGCTCGGACGGGCAAGAGGAGGACGCGGCATGAACGCGCGCCAAATGCATGAATCGTATGAATCGGCCCAGGCCGATGCCACCGTCGAAGGTTACAACTTCGCTTATCTCGACGAGCAGACCAAGCGCATGATTCGGCGCTCGTTGTTGAAGGCTGTGGCGATACCGGGCCATCAGATCCCGTTCGGCTCGCGTGAAATGCCGCTGCCCTACGGTTGGGGCACAGGCGGCATCCAGGTCACTGCGGCCATCATCGGGCGCGACGACACGCTGAAGGTGATCGATCAGGGCTCGGACGAGACGACCAACGCGGTCAACATCCGCCGCTTCTTTGCGCGCACGGCAGGCGTGAAGACGACGACGCGCACGGTAGAGGCATCGATCGTGCAGACGCGGCACCGTATTCCGGAAACGCCGCTCACCGATAAACAGATTCTCGTCTACCAGGTGCCGATGCCGGAGCCGCTCTACCGTCTCGAGCCGCGTCTTGCCGAGTGCCGCAAGCTGCATGCGTTGTCCGACTATGGTTTGATGAACGTCAAGCTTTATGAGGACATCGTGGAGCACGGCAGCATTGCCACCACTTACGACTATCCGGTGGTCGTCAACGGCCGTTACTTGACCGCGCCGTCGCCTATCCCGAAGTTCGACAATCCGAAAATGCATATGAACCCCGCGCTGCAACTGTTCGGGGCAGGGCGCGAAAGGCGGATCTACGCCATACCGCCGTACACCAGCGTGCGCAGTCTTGATTTCGACGACCATCCGTTCGAGATTCAACGTTGGGAACACTCATGCGAGATCTGCGGATCGAGCAACAGCTTCCTCGACGAAATGATCGTCGACGACGCGGGCAAGCGGATGTTCGTCTGCTCCGATAGCGATTATTGCGGGGAGCAACTCGCGAAGCGCGAGGCCGCCGAAAACGGCGCGGCAACCGTGACTACGGGCGCAGAAATCCAGGAGGAACGAGCATGACTCCGTTGTTGAGTGCACGTGGGCTCACGACACGCTACGGCGAGCGGATCGGCTGCGAAAACGTAAGCTTCGATCTTTATCCTGGTGAAGTGCTGTGCGTTGTCGGCGAATCCGGTTCTGGCAAGTCGACGATGCTCAATACTGTCGCTTTGCGCGTGGGGGCGTCGTCGGGCAGCCTCGCTTACAGGGACGCGAATGGCGAATCGTTGGATTTGCTGAATCTCTCTGAGCCGCGGCGCCGGCGTCTGATGCGCACGGAATGGGGATTCGTCGAGCAGAATCCGCGCGACGGGCTGCGTATGGCCGTCTCGGCGGGCGGCAACATCGGCGAGCCGCTGATGGCAGTCGGTGCCCGCCATTTCGGCGCGATCCGCGAGACGGCGGCGAGCTGGATGCAGCGCGTCGAGCTCGATGCAAAGCGTATCGACGATCGGCCTTCGTCGTTTTCGGGCGGCATGCAGCAGCGTCTGCAAATCGCGCGCAATCTCGTCACCGGTCCCCGGCTTGTGCTGATGGACGAGCCGACGGCGGGCCTCGATGTGTCGGTGCAGGCGCGCTTGCTCGATCTGTTGCGCACGCTCACCGCTCAATTACATCTTGCGTGCGTAATCGTGACGCACGACATCGGCGTGGCACGTCTGCTCGCACACCGTCTGATGGTGATGCAAGGCGGCCGCGTGGTTGAATCAGGCCTCACCGATCAGGTGCTCGACGACCCACAGCATCCGTACACGCAGTTGCTCGTGTCGTCCGTGCTGCCGGTCTGATTGAAAAAAGAGAGGAGTCCTCAATGAATGGCGAATCGATCGACACGAGCTTCGTGCGCGACGACAAGCTGATGCTGCGTGCGCGGGGCATCGCGAAGACGTTCGTGTTGCATACGCAAGGCGGCCAATCCATTCCGGCTTTGCCGGGCGTTGACCTCGACGTGTCGCGCGGCGAGTGCGTCGCGCTCGTCGGGCCGTCTGGCGCCGGAAAAAGTACGCTGCTGCGCTGCCTCTATGGCAACTATCTGGCAAGCGCGGGATCGATCCAGCTGCGCGACGATACGTGCGAGCAACGGTATCTGTCCATCACGGGCGCGAGCGCGCATGACATCATGCGCGTGCGTCGCGACGTGATCGGTTATGTGAGCCAGTTTTTGCGCGTGATTCCACGCGTGTCGACGCTCGATATCGTTGCCGAGCCGCTCATCGCGCGTGGAGTTGAAGTGGATGCGGCACGCGCTCGCGCGGGCGAGTGGCTCGCTCGGCTCAACGTCCCCGAGCGGCTTTGGCAGCTGGCGCCGGCAACGTTCTCGGGCGGCGAACAGCAGCGCGTCAACATTGCGCGCGGACTGATCGCCGAGCATCCGGTGCTGTTGCTCGACGAGCCAACCGCATCGCTCGATGCGACGAACCGTCACATCGTTTCTGAAATTATTGTCGAGGCGCGTAAGCGTGGCGCCGCTATCGTCGGTATTTTTCACGATGAAGCGACGCGCGAGCAGGTCGCCACACGCCGCCTCGAGCTCGAACCCGTGGAAACGCCTGCGTTCGCGTAGGCACCCCGGCACACCGGACTGACGCAACAACCCTCCCTAGTGGAAACGGAGTAGCACGATGTTGATCAAGAATGCGCGCATCGTCACGCGCGAGGAAGAATTTGTCGGGGTAGTGCGCATCGACAACGGGCTTATCGCCGATGTCTCGCGCGGCACGACGGACGCGGCCGATGCCGAAGACTGGCAAGGTGATTATCTGGTGCCCGGTCTCGTCGAGTTGCATACGGACAATCTGGAAAAGCATCTGGCGCCGCGCCCCGGCGTCCTGTGGAACGTCGAGGCGGCCTTCGTGATTCACGATGCGCAGGTTGCGGCCGCGGGTATCACGACGGTCTTCGATTCCCTCGCAATCGGCACGCGCACCGACGCGGGCTTGCGCGGCGGCGAACTGCATCGCAATGCCGTGTCGGCGCTTGATCGCTTGTCGGAAAACAAGATGTTGCGGGCGGATCATTATCTGCACCTGCGTTGCGAGGTCGGCACCAAGGACGTCATCGATCTCTTCGACGAGCTGGGCAGCCATCCCCTGCTGCGGCTTGCCTCGGTGATGGATCACACGCCGGGTCAGCGTCAGTGGCACGACCCTGCGAAGTGGCGCCAGTATCAGGAGCGCAACGGCAAGTGGACCGATGAGAAGATGGCGGCAGCGTTGATCGATCTGACGGAGATGCAGGCGCGCTACGCCGAGGCGCATCGACGCAGCATTGTCGATCGCTGCAAGACGCTTGGCATCGCAGTCGCAAGCCATGACGACACGACAGTTGAGCACGTGCAGGAAGCCGTGGACGACGGCATCGCGATTTCCGAGTTTCCGACGACGATAGCCGCTGCACGTATGGCGCGCGAGAACGGACTCGCGACGATTATGGGGGCACCCAATGTCGTGCGTGGTGGCTCGCATTCCGGCAACGTGTCGGCGCTCGAGTTGGCGAAGGCAGGGCTGCTCGACATTCTTTCGTCGGATTACGTGCCATCGAGCCTCATGATGGCCGCATTCCAACTCGTGCGCGATGCAGGATGGTCGTTGCCGCAAGCGATTGCGACCGTCTCGTGGTCTCCGGCGAAATCGGTCGGCTTGACCGACCGTGGCGCAATCGAAGTCGGGTTGCGCGGCGATTTCGTGCGTGTTGGTGTGAGCGGCGCATTGCCCGTGCCGCGTGCGACGTACGTGCTCGGTGCACGTGTGGCGTAATCGGCATCGAGATCGTCTCGCGGCACGCTTCTGAGAGTTGAACCATAATCCAGGGGTGATCGAATGCGGCATTGCCGTTCTTCGATGCATCTTTCGAATCCCTGGAGAGTGGTCATGAAGCAAAGCGTAGGCAAAATGGTGTCCTTTCGTCGTCCTGACGGTCAGGAAGTAAGTGGTTATCTGGCTGAACCGGAAAAGCTCGAAGGGGCACCCGCGATCGTCGTCATTCAGGAATGGTGGGGATTGAACGACCAGATCCGCGGCGTGGCAGATCGCCTCGCGCGCGCTGGTTACCTGGCGCTCGTTCCGGATCTCTATCGCGGCAAGTCCACCGTCGAAGAAGAAGAGGCGCATCACTTGATGACCGGCCTCGATTTCGCGGACGCCGCGACGCAAGACATCGCGGGCGCAGTGAAGTACTTGAAGACCCGCTCGGCACGCGTGGGCGTGACGGGCTTTTGTATGGGCGGCGCGTTGACGCTGTTGGCGCTCAACGCGAATCCCGAATTCGATGCGGGCGTGGTTTGGTACGGTTTCCCTCCGCTCGAATACATCAATCCCGCGAACATCAAGGTGCCGGTGCAGGCGCACTGGGCGACGCAGGATGCGTTCTTCACGTTGGACAAGGTCGACGAGCTCGAGACGAAGCTCAAGGACGGCGGCGTCAACACGGAGTTTCACCGCTATCTCGCTCATCATGGCTTTGCCAATGAGACGGCTGTCGGAGCGGGCCGCATTGCTGCCACGCAATTCGATCCGGCGTGGGCTGAACTCGCCTGGGATCGCACGTTGACGTTCTTTGGACGCACGCTCTGGTCCAAGGCGTGACACGCCGCGTGAGTAGCGCTCGGTGTAGCTGTCGCACGCGCCGTATCGGGCGCTCGGGCGCCACAAAGCACCGCAATCTTTCGTAGTAACAACGAAAGAAGGCCCCTCAGGTCATGAGGGGCCAACCTCAATCAAAGTCTTGCACCAGCCGTCCGGCTGAAGCGGCGCTGGCCAACGTCAACCCAGATCGCCGGTCGTGTGCTCTCTCGAGCCCCCGATGCCTAAAGCGTTTCTCGCTTATCGTCACTCCCCGCAAGACCCGCATCCGAGGCGCCGCATTTGCAGTCGCATTTGTCGCGTGAGCATAAGTCGAGTTATTACAAATAACGAAAACGAAAGCGAATAAATTCAAAAATCGCTCAAGTTATTTGCGTGCCTTGCCGTAATAGCCGACGGTACACCGATCCACTTTGTCCCAGGATTCTATGTTCTCGGCTCTCTCGATTAATGGCCGCCTCGGCCTCACAATGTCACTGCTTAGCGCGTTGTTGATTGGTGTCGGTTTGGTGGGTCTCATCGGCATGCACAACAGCAACGAGGCCAATCGGCAGGTTTATGCTGTGCAGTTGGTGAAAACGCTCGATATCAGCGACATGGTAGTCAACGTCGGCCGGGAGCGTACATCGCTCGATCGAGCCGCGATCGCGCCGGGTTCCGCCGACGCAAAACTGATGTACTCGAGAACTGATGACGTCCGGATAACCGCGACCAAGGCTTGGAATCACTATCTGCAGTTGCCTCATGACGCCGAAGAAGGGCGTCTTGCCGATGCTACGAACGATTTGTTGAAGCAGACGCACGATGAAATTGCAAAGTTCCAGACGACGATCCAACAGGCGGACCACGACCAGATCGCGGCGCAAGCGATTGTAGTCGGAACGATATATACGCATATGCAAGGTGCCGCCGACGCCTTGAAAAGTTATCAGCTAGGTGTGGCGAAGCAAGGTTACGAAGAAGCCGGGCGAAATTACAACTTGTTCTTCGCGGGATCGATCATCGCAATCGGTGTGGGCGTGTTGGCTGCGCTCTGGAGTTGGGTGGCGCTGCGCCGTGCCATTCTGGGACCGGTCCGCCAGGCACTGCAGCACTTTTCCGAGATCTCGGGCGGCGACCTTCGTCATCGCATCGAGATTGCTTCAAGCGATGAAATGGGGCGCCTGCTTGAAGGTCTGTCAAGCATGCAGCAAAGTCTCACGCGCACCGTCTCGAGCGTGCGTACCGCAAGCGACGCAATTGCCGGCGCGAGTCGCGAGATCGCGGCGGGCAACGCCGATCTCTCGGCTCGTACTGAATCGCAGGCGGCATCGCTGCAAGAGACGGCCGCCAGCGCCGAGCAACTGACGGGCACCGTCAAGCAAAACGCCGACAGCGCCCGCGAGGCCAGCGCGCTTGCCACCAATGCATCCGACATTGCGCGTCAGGGTCATGAGGTCGTTTCTCGCGTCATTGGCACCATGAGCGAAATCAGCCAAAGGTCGACAAAGATCTCCGAAATCATCGCGCTCATCGATGGCATCGCATTCCAAACGAACATCCTCGCGCTCAACGCAGCTGTCGAAGCTGCGCGCGCGGGCGAGCAGGGGCGCGGATTCGCGGTCGTGGCTGGCGAAGTGCGTGCGCTCGCGCAGCGCTCGTCGTCGGCGGCGAAGGACATCAAGGCGCTCATTGTCGATTCGGTCGATCGGATCGGGACCGGTTCTGCGCAGGTGGAAGAAGCGGGTCGGACGATGGGGCAGATCATTGATGCCGTGACGCGTGTCAACAGCATCATGGGTGAAATCTCGGCTGCTTCGCAGGAGCAGACTCAAGGGATCACGCAAGTCGCGCAGGCCGTCAATCAAATGGATCAGGTCACGCAGCAAAACGCCGCACTGGTGGAAGAGGCGTCGGCGGCTGCGCAGTCGTTGTTCGAGCAGGCTCGGGCACTCGAGCAAACCGCGGCCCTCTTCAAGCTGCCCGCCTCGGACCGGTTTGTGCAGCCTGTTCCTATCGCGGCATCGACGATCGCGGTTTCGGCGAATGCCGAGCCATTCCTCGCTTAAGAAGCGCCTTTCATACGGCCCGGCCCGCAGCGCTTCGGGCTGATGTGCAAGGCGTGGCCATCGGCAACCCGGCGCTAACGTTTCGCTGGGTTGCCATGCAGTGGTGTTCTCATCGCAACGACTCCATGACTCAAGACAAAGAACCGCGCAGACGCTTCTTGCGCCAGATGCTCGCCGTCGTGCCTACTGCGACGCTCGCCTCCGGCGCCGCCGTCACCGAAAGCGCTTGTGATAAGTCGGCGGTGGCGCAAGCCAGCGGGGGTGCCCCCGAGTATCAGCCGACGTTTTTTAACCCTGCGCAGTGGACGTTTTTGCACGCTGCGCTCGATCGTCTCATCCCTTCCGACCAATACGGTCCCGGTGCGGTCGAAACGAACGTGCCCGAATACATCGATCGCCAGATGGAGACGCCCTACGGCCACGGCAAGCTGCGCTATTCGCAGGGGCCGTTTCATCCTGACGCAAAGCCGGAGTTCGGCTTGCAGATGAACCTCACGCCGCGT
>NZ_DATJJF010000090.1:0-31212 GCF_035492435.1 Trinickia sp. | reverse complement strand
GCTCACGCGATACGGGCGGCACAGGGCTCGGGCTCGCGATCGTCAAGCACGTGCTGCAACGGCACGATGCTGTTCTGGACGTCAAGAGCGAAGAGGGCCGGGGCAGCACGTTCGCCGTCCGGTTTCCGCCGCTGCGCAGCGTGCGGCGCCAGGCGGTCCATCTCTGACGCTTCGGGCGCGCTCGCTTCTTGAGACGGCAACGGTGAGCGGGCAAGGCGCGTCGCAGACACGGCGATGGTGCGCCGTGTCTTTCGTGGCGTTAGCCCCTCAACAGCCGAATTTGACCAGCAGGCTCGATTGCGCGTTACGCGAGGTCTTGCCTGGGCGCGAGCGCCGGTAGTGGCCATCGCTTTGCATGGTCCACGCCGACTGGTTGTCGCCGAGGAAGCCGGAAAGCCCTTCCGCAATCACGCGGCGCTTCAAACGCCGATCCTTGATCGGGAACGCCACTTCCACTCGCCGGAAGAAGTTGCGATCCATCCAGTCGGCGCTCGACAAGTAGACTTTCTCTTGTCCATCCGCGAAGAAGTAGAAGATGCGGTGATGCTCGAGGAAACGACCGACGATCGAGCGCACCGTGATGTTTTCGGAAAGTCCCGGCACGCCCGGCTGCAGCGAGCAGACGCCTCGTACGATGAGATCGATCTTGACGCCGGCTTTCGATGCTTCATAGAGCTCGGCAATGACGGTGGGTTCGAGCAACGCGTTCATCTTCGCAACGATTCGCGCCTTTTTGCCGCTGCGCGCGCTTTCGGCCTCTGCGCGAATGGCTTCCATCAGCTTGGGATGGAGCGTGAACGGCGACTGCCACAGCTCGCGTAGCTTCAGTTCGCCGCCGATGCCCGTCAGCTGCTGAAATACGTGATGGACGTCTTCACAGATCATCTGATCGGACGTCATCAGCCCGAAGTCGCTATAGAGCCGAGCGGTACGCGGATGGTAGTTGCCTGTGCCGAGATGTGCGTAGCGCTTGAGCACTGACTTGCCGTTCTCGGTCGCGCGTCGCACAATCAGCATCATCTTGGCGTGGCATTTGTGGCCGACCACGCCATACACGACGTGTGCGCCCACCGCTTCGAGCTGCGAGGCCCAGTTGATATTCGTCTCCTCGTCGAAGCGCGCGAGCAGCTCCACGACCACCGTCACCTCCTTGCCATTGCGCGCGGCCTGCATCAGCGCGTTCATCAGCGGGGAATCGGTGCCCGTGCGATAGATCGTTTGCTTGATGGCGACGACGTTCGGATCCTGCGCGGCCTGAAGCAGCAGTTCGAGGACAGGCTGGAAACTCTCGTAGGGATGATGCAGGAGCACGTCGCCTTGATCGATGGCGTCGAAAAGGCTTGGCGTGTTCGCCACGCGCTCGGATGTTGCAGGCACGTGCGGAACAAACTTGAGATCGGGGCGGTCGACCATCTCGGGCAGTTGCATGAGACGCACGAGATTCACGGGACCGTCAACGCGGTAGCAATCCTTCTCGCGCAAGCCACTTTCGTCGAGCAGACGCTGTACGATATGTGCGGGCGTTTCCGCCGATACTTCGAGCCGCACTGCATTACCGAGATGGCGCGCCGGCAGCTCGCCTTGAAGGGCGACACGCAGATTCGTGATCTCATCCTCGTCGACGAAGAGCTCACTGTTGCGCGTAATGCGGAATTGATTGCAGCTGCGCACGATGAGGTTCGGGAAAAGCTCGCTCACGAAGCGTTGCATGAACGAGCTCAGCAACACGAAACCGTAGGCGAAGCCCGACAGCTCTTGCGGCATACGCACAAGCCGAGGTAGTGCACGCGGTGCCTGCACAATCCCCATTACCGCTTGGCGGCCGAACGCATCTTTGCCTTCCAGTTCGACGACGAAATTCAGGCTCTTATTGAGCACGCGCGGAAACGGATGGGCCGGGTCCAGGCCGATCGGTGTGAGCACCGGCAACAACTCGTTGGCGAAATAGCGGCGCGCCCACGTGGTCTGCTGTTCAGTCCAGCTTTCGGCGCTGTGGAAGTAGATGCCTTCCTGTTCGAGGGCGGGCAGCACAGTCTCATGCAGCAGCCGATATTGCCGAGACACGAGCTTCTGCGCGCGTTCGACGACAAGGTTATAGACATGCTGCAGCGACATCCCATCGGGCGAGAGCGTGCCGGGATTGTCACCCATCTGTTCTTGCACCCCGGCCATGCGGATTTCGAAGAACTCATCAAGGTTGCTGCTCGTGATGCAGATGAACCGGAGGCGCTCCAGCAACGGCATGGATGGATCCGCCGCTTGCGCGAGCACGCGTTCGTTAAAACCCAGGATACCTAGCTCGCGGTTAAGCAGCGGATAGGGCGATGGCATTGGTAAGGTGGAATGCAAAGGGTCAGGGCCTGAAATGAACGGACGCTCGGAGACTCTCACAGTTTGATGTCATTGGAATTAATGGATGTCACCCATTCTACGGGGGAAGTGACGAAATTTGAGATGCTGTGAGATCGGTACCGCGCTCGCATAGCGACCGAAAGTTTCGGCGTGCGTTTTTCCCGAAGATCCACGCTCTATAATGGCGACTTTCAAGCGCGTCGCGCCAAGGCTCGGCCACCCAAGAATGATCGGGATGGGCAAGCCCGCGCGCGACCGGAAACGTTTTTACCTATGCCCAGCGCCGTGCATTTGCTTGCTTCCGTCGATCTTGGTTCAAACAGCTTCCGTCTCATCGTCGGGCGGGTTGAGGAAACGCCCGCGGGCAGCCAGATCTATCAGGTCGATGGGCTGCGCGAGCCAGTGCGGCTTGCGGCTGGCTTGTCGCCCGACAAAATGCTCGACCGCGCATCGCAAGAGCGTGCGTGGACGGCGCTGAAACGATTTGGCGAGCGGCTGCGCGACTTTCATCCCGACCACGTGCGTGCCGTCGCGACCAACACGGTCCGCGTCGCGAAGAATGCTGCCGAGTTTCTTTTAGAGGCCGAGAAGGCGCTTGGCTTTCCGATCGAAGTGATTGCCGGACGCGAAGAGGCGCGCCTCATCTATGCGGGCGCAGCGCATTCGGTGCCGGCCATCCCGGGCAAACGGCTCGTTGTCGACATCGGGGGCGGATCAACCGAGTTCATCATCGGCTCCGGCTACACGCCGCTCGTCATGGAGAGCCTCTATATCGGCTGTGTGAGCCACAGCCGCACCTTCTTTCCCGCCGGTAACGTCGACGAGTACACGATGCGGCAAGCCGAACTCGCGGCCAAGCGTGAAATCCAAATCATTTCGCGCGAGTACAAGCAGGCCGGATGGGATCAGGCGATCGGCTCATCCGGTACGGCACGTGCGCTGGCGGAGCTCGTCGAAGCCAACGGATTCAACGATTCGGGCGTGACACACGGCATCTCCCGCGGCGGCCTCGAGCGGCTCAAGCGCGCCCTCATCAAGGCCGAGAATGTCAATCGGCTCAAGCTCGTGGCGCTTAAAGCCGATCGCGTGCCGGTGCTGGCGGGCGGGTTGTCCATCATGTTGGCCGTCTTCGAGGAGCTCGGGATCGACTATGTCGATACGACGGATGGCGCACTGCGTCTCGGCGTACTTTACGACCTGCTCGGCCGAACGCAGCACCAGGACATGCGCGCCGTCACGGTAGAGGGCTTCATGCGCCGCTATGGCGTCGATCGCACGCAGGCCGAACGCATTTGCGTCCTCGCTCTCGACTTTTATAGCCAACTGCACGACGAGGTCGATGCCGAGCGTGCCGAGGAAGCCCGCACGTTTTTGCGCTGGTCCGCCTCGTTGCACGAAATCGGGCTGTCGATCTCCCACAGCGCCTATCACAAGCACTCGGCCTACATCGCCAGTAATGCCGACATGCCGGGCTTCTCCCGCACCGATCAGGCGCGGCTTGCGACACTCGTGCTCGGACATGCGGGCAAGCTCGGCAAGCTTTCGCAAACGCGCGCCGTCGAATGGCCGCTGCTTTTTTGCCTGCGACTGGCGGCGCTGCTGTGTCGGCGGCGTGCCGATATCGGGCTGCCGGGTATTCGCGTCGACAAGGCGAACGGCGGTTATGAAGTTCGTTTGCCCAACGAATGGGTTGCCAACAATCCGCTCACCGATTACAGCTTGATTCAGGAAGCCGCGGAGTGGGAGAAGGTCGGCATTCGTTATCGCGTCGTCTATACGGGCGATTGATCGACGAACCCATCGCACCTCGGGCTACCGCCTCGGGCCACCTATTGGGCGTGTGGGCGATTGGGCTCGCTGCGCCGAATCCAACTCACAAAGCCCGCTGCGTGTCGCGAGCGGGCGATGCCGGTTGCCGGACGGCGGGCGGGTGACAGGGTCGCGCTGCGCGCCCGGCCGCTAAAGCGGGTCATTTAGCGCGGCAAGGTTTCGCCGAGGAAGTGGCGAGCGTATCGCGCATTGATGTCCGCAAGGCGGAACAGCGTGAGGAAGTCGGCGCAGTTGAAATCGGGATCCCAAGCCGGCGCACCGCAAATCTTGGCACCAAGGCGTAGGTAGCCTTTGACGAGTGGCGGCGGTGCGACTCTGGCGCCCGTGCGCAGCTCCTCGACGGGCAGCGGCGTATGCGGGAAGGCGTGATACTCCGAATCCGTCAGTG
This sequence comes from Trinickia sp., assembly GCF_035492435.1. Classification (GTDB taxonomy): domain Bacteria; phylum Pseudomonadota; class Gammaproteobacteria; order Burkholderiales; family Burkholderiaceae; genus Trinickia. The sequence continues at coordinate 26,642 of NZ_DATJJF010000090.1, read as the reverse complement.
CACTTTCGCGCAATGTTTCATAAAGGTTCGCGGCGAAGTGGCCGCCGTCAGCCATCGGCACGCTGGCACAGCCCAACATCGTTTCGTAGCCGTTTTGCATCATGTACGTGCCGAGGCCGCCCCACAGCGACATAATGACCGAACCGCTGCGATAGTCAGGGTGTACGCAGGAGCGCCCCACCTCGACTAGCTTGCCGCGCAGATGCGCGAGACGCGACAGGTCGAACTCGCCTTCAGCGTACAGGCGACCGATGCGTGCCGCTTGATGCGGCGGCAGCACCCGGTAGGTGCCGACCACAGTGAACGTCTCGAGATCGCGCACGAGCAGATGATCGCAGTAGGCGTCGAACCGATCGACGTCGAGTCCGGCAGGTCCTGCCACGCTAGCACCCATCTCTTCAGCGAAAACGCGGTAGCGCAGACGCTGAGCTTCGCGCAGCTCTTCGTCCGTCCGGGCCCAGCCCACTTGCAGGCGATGCTGCGCGGTAATCGTCTCTTCGGTGCTCGGGAGGCGGCGGCGCGAGTCGCGCAGAATGGAAGCGAGGGGCAGGGTGGGCGTCGGCAGATCTCGCATAGAAGTTCCTGTTAAAGGTAGGAATTGCTGCGTGTTTTGCCAATGTAGTAACCGGCTGTGACAGTTGCATGTAAAAAAGGTGTAAATCCGATGACATGTCGTATGTAAGACACGCAGTTTTCACGCCGCTTGCACAAGGCGGCGGTGCCGTGACTTTAGGTGAGATCCGGGGGGATTACTGCACGGACGACGGTTTGATGCCCGCCGTTACGCTCTCGTCCCTCCAGCCACCAGATACCGCCTTTCTTGATAGGCCACTCGGTCTGCGCGCCAGTGAGTAGCCAGGAGGCGACGAATCCGAGCGTCGGCTGGTGGCCGACCACCACGACCGTCTGGGCGACGCCGTCCGGCCAGCCCACGGCCGCGAGTAAATCGTCGACCGCAGCACCGGGCGCGATTTCGTCTGCAACGCGATATTGGTCTGTCAACGCTTCGACCGTCTGAACGGTACGCGCGGCGGGGCTGGCGAGGATTAACGCATCGGGCGGTAGGTGGTGTCGGAGCCACTTGGCCGCCGCTTGCGCTTGTTTGCGCCCGCGCGAGGTGAGCTGACGGGAAAGGTCGGTTTGTGCCGTATCTTCCGCCTCCGCATGGCGCCAGAGAATCAGGTTCATCGCAGTAGTCCGGTGGGTGCGCATCTTAACTGCGCAAGCGCGATGCCTGTGGGGTGCTGGGTTTGCGCTTGATCGATTGCATCGGATCATGCCTTTTGACAAGGTGTAATGTTATTGGCGATCTCGCCATTGTCGAGCCGAAATGTCGGCAATCAAATTGATGATTGACCGGGCGCGCAGTGGCGGCTACAATGCGTCTCCTTTCTGACGGAGCGTAGCGCAGCCTGGTAGCGCATCTGATTTGGGATCAGAGGGTCGAAGGTTCGAATCCTTTCGCTCCGACCAATGCATCAAGCAAAAAGCCCGGTCCGCAAGGCCGGGCTTTTTGTTTTGTGGCTCCATTAAGCGGATTTCTCAACCGATCGAGTGAAGAGTCGATACTGGGCCGCTGCCTTGTGATGTTCCGGGATTTTTTCGACGCAAACAGCCAAGGCGCATCCATAAGCCGAACGTGCCACGCGGTGCCGTGTTTCAGTTTTCACAGCCCGCGCTGAACACGTGACGTCCCCTGACCGACACTGATTCGAGGCGAGCGCCAATGTTCTGAGACGGGCGCCTGGCAACCGTTGCCTCGCCGCGCCAAGCCATCAGACCCATCAGGCCACAAGCTTCGGAAAGCCGACGCCCGCGAGCGTTTCGCAAATCCGCCACAACTTTGCGGCTGCGACTGCATCGCGCGCCTGACTCGCGACGCGCGCGTTGCCCACGCGGCTTCCTCTCGCTTCAAAAAGGCCCATGGGCCCGTAATATCCACCGTCGCGAACGCAATCGGAAGTCGCCGCATACAGCGTCGGGAGTGCACCCATTGGACCGGTATTCAGCGCAAGCGCGATGAGCCGGCCGGCCAGGCGGCGTAGGGCGCGCTCGATCGCCGGGTAATCGCCGCTGCTAAAAAGGTTCGTGTCGGCGACACCCGGGTGCGCCGCCACGGACATCACGCGCGATTGCGCCTCGCGCAGGCGCCGGTCGAGTTCGAACGCGAACATCAGGTCGGCCAGCTTGGATTGCCGGTATGCGCGCATGGGCGAGTATGAGCGGGTGGACTGCAAATCCTCGAAGTCGAGCTGGCCGCCCTTATGCGCGATGGATGCGATCGTGACGATACGCGGCCGTTCGGCCGCCTCGGCGGCAGCTTGTTCAAGGGCGGGCAAGAGCCACGCCGTCAGCGCGAAATGGCCGAGCACATTGGTTCCAAACTGCAACTCGAAGCCATCGGCGGTCTCGAGCCGTGCAGGCGGTGCCATGACGCCGGCGTTATTGATGAGAATGTGGATGGGGCGACGTTGGGCAAGCTCGCGTTCTGCGAATTCGCGTACGGACGACAATGAAGCGAGGTCGAGTTGAGCGAGTTCGAGTCGCGCTCCCGGCGTCGCCGCCCGTATGGCGGTCATGGCGGCCTCTGCGCGCCGCGGGTCGCGGCACGCGAGCACGATATGCGCGCCTTTGCGCGCCAGCTCCAACGCCGCATAGTAGCCAATGCCGCTGTTGGCGCCTGTGATGAGCACACGCTTGCCGGACTGATCACCGATATCGGCGAGAGTCCATGATTGTTCGGTCGTCATTTCAGCTGAGATGCAGGTTGAGTAATGGTGCCTGCCAAGCGCCTGAGTGCTGGGCAGAAAAGGGGCATGCGTCTGATGGCCGTTACTCAGAGGTCCACGACTTTGTCCCAGGAGAATGCCGGGTTCTCGGGGCGGGCGCGCCGACGGTCGACGTAACCTCGTGGATTACAGACGACGCGCGTGCCGTTCACGACATAGTCGAAAGATGCATGCGTGTGGCCGTGAATCCAGAGTGCAACGGGCTCGCGAACCAGCGTCGGCAAATGGCTGATAAAGCCCGCCGACGCAAGGTCATGCGCAAAGCGTGGCGCGAGGCTGTCGCGATGCGGCGCATGGTGGGTCACGACGATGGTCTTGCCCGCGAACGGCTTGGCGATCTCCGCCGCAAGCCACGCGCGAGCTTGGCGATGCAGCGCAAGCGAATCGACAGGCGTGAAGTTGTGCGAAGCGCTTTCGTTTGCCCCGGCATCGGTGGTCCACGCCAGTTGAATGGGCCCGCGATAATCAACCAACGATTTCTCGGAAGCCGCCATGGCCGTCGCGCGCGATGCATCGTCGGCGCCGAACAGCTCGAAGTCGGTCCACAGCGTGGTGCCCAGCACGCGCCATTGCCCGCGTGGATCCACGAACGATGCGTTGTTGAGGTAGTGCACGTTGTCGATTGCGGCGGCTGCATCGCGCATGGCCACCTCCAACGCACCGAACTCGCCGTCGTAGTATTCGTGATTGCCCGGCACGTAGACGATGGGCGTGGTTGGATCGAACGTCTCGGCCGCCCAATAGAGGCCTGCGGCGTGGTTGTGAATATCGCCGGCTAGCACGATCAAATCGGCATCGGCGTGCGCAATGACTTCCGGCTCGTCGCACTCGAGGTGCAAGTCTGACAGTACGCGGATTTTCAAAGCGGGTTCCTCACTCGAAACGCTTGGCGTTCAGCGTAACACTTTGCCGGGGTTCATCAGGCTCAGCGGATCAAGCGCCGATTTAATGGCGCGCATGAGCGTCAGCTCGACCGGTGACTTGTAGCGTGCCGCATCGTCGATTTTCAATTGCCCAAGCCCGTGTTCTGCGCTGATGCTGCCGCCATGGCGATGCACGCTGTCGTAGACGATGCGATTGAGCGCCGCCTGATACTGTGCGAGAAAAGCCTTGGGGTCGCCGCCCTCCGGCGTCTGCACGTTGTAGTGCAGATTGCCGTCGCCGAGATGGCCGAACGTCACCATGCGCGCGCCCGGTGCGGCTGCAGCAATGGCAGCGTCCGTCTCCTCGATGAACGCGCCGATACGAGAGATCGGCACACCAATGTCGTGCTTGATGTTGAGCCCTTCTTCGGCCTGCGCGAGCGGAATATGTTCGCGCAAGTCCCAGAACGCGCGCGATTGCGCGAGGCTTTCGGCGACGACGGCGTCCTCCACGAGTCCCGTCTCGAGGGCTTCTTCCATCATGCGCTCGAAGAGGCTGCGCGCGTGCGCTTCGCTTTCGCTGTCGGAAAGCTCGATCAGCACGACCTGCGCATGTTGCCCATCGAATGGGTAGCGCAACTGCGAAAAGTGCTTGCCGACAAGCTGCAAGCAAAAATCCGACATCAGCTCGAACGCGGTCAAGAGCGGCCCCGAGTAGCGCTCAGCCAGTGCGAACAAGTCGAGCGCGGCTTGCGGCGACGCCAGCGCGGCGAGCGAAGTCAGGCGCGCGGCCGGCTGCGGGTGCAGCTTCAGCACCGCTGCCGTGATGATTCCGAGCGTGCCCTCGGCACCAATGTAGAGATCGCGCAGGTCGTAACCGGTGTTGTCCTTGCGCAGCCCGCGCAAGCCGTCCCAAATTTCGCCTTGCGGCGTCACCACTTCGAGGCCCAGGCAGAGCTCACGTGCATTGCCGTAGCGCAGTACTCCCGTGCCGCCGGCATTCGTTGCGAGGTTGCCGCCGATCGTGCAACTGCCTTCGGCTGCGAGGCTCAACGGAAAGAGTCGCCCTGCATCGCGTGCCCGCGCTTGCACGTCGGCAAGCACTACGCCGGCTTCGACCGTAATCGTGTTGTTATGCACGTCAAGCGAACGTATGCGGTTCAAGCGAGTAAGGCTGAGCACTGCCGTTTTGCCGCTCGTGTCGGGGGTCGCGCCACCGGCGAGGCCGGTGTTGCCGCCTTGCGGTACGAGCCCGACGCGGTGGGTGGCGGCAAGGCGCACGAGGGCGGCCACTTCGTCGGTTGTGCCGGGCCGAAGCACGGCGCAGGCAGTGCCTGTATAGCGGTGGCGCCAGTCGGTCAGGTAGGCGGCGGTGTCCGCAGCGTCAGTCAGTACATGAGCGGCGCCGATGGCGTCGCGGCAGGCGGCGACGAAATCGGTGGGCGTAGAAAGGGAAGTGGTATCGGTCATAGCAATCATTGTCGTCAACAACGAGGGCACACAACGCACAGCATGTGTGTAACAGGCAGGAGCCGAGGCAGACTTACGGTGCGTGCCACTGCCTGCGCGCAGAGTGCGGACTTCAAGCCGGCGGCCGTTGTCACCGCCGCACCGCGGCTCCCGGTTCCCCGCGCTCGGAAGCTCGCGCGGCGGCATCGGCTTGCGAACGGCGCTGCGCCGCCCTGGCGGCCCGCTTGAATGGCGCCACGTACGCGAGCGCGCAAGCCAGAAATAACAGTGAAAGCGCGGTCTCCACCCAGCCGAGCCATGCCGATGGTGGCGCATCGCTCATTCCACGCACAACGCCTTCAGTGAAGTAAAGCAAGATCAGCATCGACGTCCACTGAAACGTGTAGAGGCGCCGGCGCAACAGGCCCGGTAGCGCGAAGGCAAGCGGCAGCGCTTTGAGGACGAGTGCCGAGCCGCCGGGCCGCAGCGGCGCGAGCCAGCGTTCCCAGGCGACGGCGAGAACGATGAGCGCGATGAGCGCAAGGGCAGCGCCGATCGCACATGCGCTGCAACCCCTTGTTTCCTCGAGCCTGAGCGCGATGGGATTGGGGCGAGCCGTTCGCCTGCCCGGTTTCATGGCTGGCCGGTGAGCAGTGATGCCGTGCGTGCAAGACGGACGCCGAGTGCAACGGCGAGCGATTTTTCTTCGGGCGAGAGGGAGGATTCGCGTGCCCCCGCGCCCGATACATGCGAGGCGCCGTAAGGCGTGCCGCCGCTTCGTGTCGCCGACAAGGCACTCTCCGTGTAAGGAATCCCGAGAAGCATCATGCCATGATGCAACAGCGGCAGCATCATCGAAAGCAGCGTGGTTTCCTGGCCGCCGTGGAGGCTGCCTGTCGACGTGAACACGCACGCCGGTTTGCCGGCGAGCGCACCGCTTAGCCACTGCGGAGTTGTGCCGTCGAGAAAATGCTTGAGCGAAGCAGCCATATTGCCAAAGCGCGTCGGCGAGCCGAGGGCGAGTCCGGCACACTCCTCGAGATCGCGCAGCTCGGCATAGGGCGGCCCGTCAGCCGGAATGTCGGGCTCGGTGGCTTGCGTGACGGGCGATACGCTCGGCACCGTGCGAATTCTGGACTGCATGCCTGGCACGCTGTCGATGCCTTGCGCAATTGCGAGCGCCAGCTCGCGCGTCGCGCCGTGCCGGCTGTAATAAAGTACGAGAATATCTTTCATGGGCCTCACTCGTGAGCGGCTTATTATAGGGGGCGTGGGCTGCATTGCAGGTGACACGTGCGCTGCGTTCAGGTGGTTTGACGCGCTTGGCGGCGCGCTTGCCGCCCCCATTCCCAGGCGGAGGTTCTTTTGCGGAAGTTGAGCTGCGACTTCGACACACTGCGACGGCTGGCGCACTTCGCGGCGCAGCGCAGTCGCGAAGACCGCATCGTCCAGGCGGCGGGCAGCCTGACGTTTACGACGATGCTCGCGATCGTCCCGCTCGCGACGGTAGCGTTCGCAGTCTTCACTGCGTTTCCGATTTTTGCGAAGTTTCAGTCGTCACTGCAGACGTTTTTAGCGCAGCATTTGATGCCGGACCAGATCAACGTTCAGATCTTCCGCTATTTGAATCAGTTCGCATCAAGGGCAAAAGGGCTCACCACGGCGGGCCTGATCGTGCTTTTTTTCATTGCCGTGATGACGATGATGACGGTCGAGTCGGCGTTTAATTTGATCTGGCGGGTGCCCAAGCCGCGACCCTTCGCGCAGCGCGTGCTCGTGTACTGGGCGGTCATTACCCTCGGGCCACTCCTTATTGGCGTCAGCCTTTCGATCACATCGTATCTGTTCACGCCTTCGGCGCCGCTATCGGAGTTGTCGCCGCTCTTCGGATGGGCGCTGACGGGCGCCGCGTTGCCGTTCACAGCCTTCGTGTTCACGATGCTCTACGTGTACCTGCCGAACTGCTCGGTGCAGTGGCGCGACGCAGTCGTCGGCGGGCTCGCCGCGGCGGTGGGGTTCGAGCTTGCCAAGCGCGGCTTTGGCTACTATGTGCGAAACATGCCGACCTACACGGCGGTCTATGGAGCATTTGCGCTGGTGCCGATGTTCCTGGTCTGGGTGTATTTAAGCTGGTTCGTCACGCTGGTCGGTGCAGCGATCGTCGCAATCCTGCCCGCGATTCGCGTTGGCCAGTTTCACCGGCGCGCTTATCCGGGGGGCGACCTGCTCGATGCGCTCGAGCTGCTGGCTCGCCTGAATGAAGCGCGCGAATCGGGCCGGCCTGGGCGGACGGTCTTCGAGCTTGCCCGGTCAATGCGTTGCGATCTCGGGACCGCGACTAGGCTCGTCGAAAAGCTTAACCGGCGCGAATGGATCACGCGCGTACAGGAAGGCGGCGACGGCATACCGCGCTATGCCTTGCTCGCAAACCCCGCGCAGCTTACCGTGGGGCAGGTTGTCGACCTTTTCGTCGTGGAACGGGCCGGACTCGAATACCAGCTTAAGCTCGAGGCGACGTGCGTGAATGGCGAACCGTTGCTGAGCGCGCTGAAAAACGACAAGCTTGATATCTCGCTTGCGACGCTCTTCGCCGCTTACAGCACACGCACGTCCTCCGATGACAGCGCACGGGCGCCGGCTGCGACACCCCGGCACGCCTGATGTCTCGGAGCCTCGGGGGCTCGGTCAGCGCAAGGTGCGCTACAGCCGAATCTTCCCCGTGCAGATGTCAAGGAACATGGCCCAGTCGCCTATCAGGCTATAGATGGGGTGCCGGAAGGTCGCAGGACGGTTCTTCTCGAAGGCGAAATGGCCAACCCAGGCGAAGCCGTACCCGCAGACTACGGCGGCTGGCAGCCAAACCCAGTCACCGGTGCCTACCGCGAGGCACAAACAGCCGATCACGCCAAGCGAACCGATGAAGTGCAAACGCCGGCAGATGCGGTTGCGGTGCTCGCTGAGGTAGAACGGATAAAACTCGGCGAAATTCGCAAAGTGAGTTGGCTGAACGTCGCGGGCCATGAAACGCCTCCGTTCGGCGAAGCTTTCGATGTGCGCCCCAAGGCTTATCCACGGCTAATGGCCGGCGCTATCTTCAGGGCCACGGGCGTGCGGGTGACGGCCAAAGAGCCGCTCGGTTCATTGTGCGGCGAAACGCGGGGTTGCCGCAACCCGGCTTTCGGTCGGCCGATTCGCCGGTTTGTCGGTTACGGATGTATGTGCGGTTACGCTCGCGGGCTGAGCGGGCGAGCGAATTCGAACAGTGTGTCGAGGGTGGCGTCGGGTTGCTCCGTCATGAGTGCGTGGCCCGCATCCAGCATGACGGTGTTTACATCGCAGCCGCCTGCGGTAAGCGCATCGGCCAAGGCGCGCGCGGCACGAGGCGGCGTCATCGAGTCTTTCGCCCCGAGAATGAGGCGCACGGGGCAGCGCACTTGCGCCGCACGCAGCAGCCCGTCAGCGTAGGCGTGGCAAGCGGCGAAGTCGGTGTGCAGCAGGTGCGGCTCGCCTAGTACGGCAACACGTTCCATCAGACGCTGATTGGCGCCGTGAAGCCAGAAGCCTGGTCCGGGGCACGAAGGCTTGGCCGCGATCGTCGCGTGAGACCAGCGATTGACGAAGTCGATCGCTTCCGTTTCGCGATGGAGCGCCGCATCCAGCAACACCTCGGAGACCGCCATCGGAACGGCCGTGGCGACCAGCGCGAGCCGCGCCGCCCGCTTTGGATATCGGCCGGCGAAATCGAGCGCGATGAGCGAGCCCATGCTGTGTCCGACGATGAACGCGTCCGGCGCGCCGACGGCATCGAGCAGAGCGGCGAGCCACTCTGCGAGGGCGCCGATGCTCATAGCAGCGGGACCCGCACTGCGGCCGTGGCCGGGGAGGTCGACGGCAAGCACGTTGAATCCGTGGTGGCCGAAGTACCGGCTTTGCAGTGCCCAGACGCTATGGTCGTGCTGCGCGCCATGGAGGAACACCGCGGTGGGCAGCGCCGGATCGAATGACTTGCCCGCCGAATAGGCGTAGATGGCCTGACTGCCGACGTCGATGATCATCGCGCCTCCTTGTTGGACGGGGAAGCGGCTGCGGCCGGCGGCGAAGCCTTCATGGCCGCTTTCAGGGCGCGCTTGAGGTCGTCGATGAGGTCGTCGGCATCCTCGAGTCCGATAGACAGACGGATCGTTCCATCGCCGATGCCGGCCGCGGCGAGGGCGGCGGCGTCCATGCGGACGTGGGTCGTTGACGCCGGGTGAATCACAAGCGAGCGCACGTCGCCGACGTGGGCGAGATGCGAGAACAGCGTCAGTGCCTCGATGAAACACCGGCTTGCGACAACACCGCCGCGCAAATTGAAGCTGACGACGGCACCGGCGCCGCGCGGTAGCAACCGTTGCGCAAGGGCATGGTCAGGATGCGACTCGAGCTCGGGGTAGGCGACTGATTCGACCGCCGCATGCGACGAAAGGAACTCGACGATCTTGCGCGTGTTCGCAATATGCCGGTCCATGCGCAGGTGCAGCGTTTCGATGCCTTGCAGCAGTTGCCAGGCGGCCTGAGGATGCAAGCTCGCGCCGAAATCGTGCAGCCCCTCGCAGCGGGCGCGCAGCAGGAACGCAGCGACAGTGCTCTCTTCGGCAAAGACCATGCCGTGCAAGCCTGTATACGGCTCGGTGAGTTCGGGAAAGCGTCCCGAGGCCACGAAGTCGAACGTGCCGCCATCGACGAGCACACCGCCCACGGTCGTGCCGTGTCCGCCGAGGAACTGCGTTGCCGCGTGATGCACGAAGTCCGCGCCGTGCTCGATCGGTCTCAGCAGATAGGGCGTGGTGAGCGTCGAATCGACGAGTAGCGGCACGCGATGCTCGTGCGCGAGTTGCGCGATGGTGGTGATGTCGAGCACGTCAAGGCTCGGATTGCCGAGTGTCTCGCCGAACAGCAGCCGCGTGTTGGGCCGCAGTGCCGCGCGCCAGCCGTCGATATCGCGCGGCTGGACGAATGTCGTTTCAATACCGAAGCGGCGCAGCGTGCAGTGCAGCAAGCTGTACGCGCTGCCGCGAAGCGCGCTCGAGGCCACGATGTGCGCGCCGGCGCCCATCAAGGTGGCGATAGCGAGGTGCAGCGCGGCTTGTCCGCTTGCGGTGCCGATTGCGCCAACGGCGTTCTCAAGCGCCGCGACACGCTCTTCAAACACGGCGACAGTCGGGTTCGAGGTGCGCGAGTGGATGTGGCCGGCTCGCTCCGTGTTGAAAAGTGCCGCGGCATGGTCGGCGTCGCGAAAGACAAAGGCCGCACTTTGATGGATTGGCGTGACGCGCGCCCCCGTCGCGGGATCGGGCGCGGCGCCTGCGTGGACTGCCAGCGTATCGAAGCGGTTCGCACTCATTGGTTGCGGCCGGATGCGCATCCGGAATCGGTTGGCGTGCCGGCCATCCTATCACCGCGCCGCTTTTTGACCAGTGAGCGTGCGTCAGATGGTCACAGTTGGCCTGATTTTGGCCATTCATCGATGCGTGAGCCCACTGCGGCCGGGGTGGAGGCGGGCGACCAGCTTTCCTTTTAGGGACCTTTCAGCTAGCATCGTTTAATCGACGATTAATCGTTTTAGCAAGGTTCTTGGAGGACCGGAGGATTCATGAGGGTCAGCGATATTCTGCAAGTGAAGGGCACGGTGCTCTATACGGTAACCCCGGACACGTCGCTCAGCGACGCGGTGAACACGATGGCCGTGCACGACATCGGCTCGCTGGTGGTCATGGCGTACGGCGATCTGGTCGGGATGCTGACTTTTCGCGAAATCATCAAGACGCTAAGCACACAGGGCGGCAGTGTCGGCAGCGCGACGATCCGCAAGGTGATGGACGATCATCCGATCACCTGCACGCCTGACACCGATGTCAACGAAGTGCGCCGCATGATGCTCGACCACCACGTTCGTTACCTGCCCGTCATCGACAATCGCACGCTGATGGGCGTGATTTCGTTTTACGATGTGGCGAAGGCTGTCGTGGAAGAGCAAAGCTTTGAAAACCGCATGCTGAAGGCCTATATCCGTGATTGGCCCGAGGAAAACGAAGCCCACTCCGTGCGCTGATGCCGTCCCGGCATCGAGCCACCACGCCATCGCACCGCCTCAGCTTGGCTGCCCCATCCGCGGCCGTGTGTTTCCTGGACTGAATGAGCGCAGCCATGTCTGGCACACCGCGTTTCGCGGCTGTATGCCGGAGTGGCTCGCCAGATCGGGAATGCTGTCCCTCCGAGCACGGCGTCGCAGGTTTCATCTGGCGTCGCCCACAACCCTTGGGCCGCATGCATGACTGACCGTTCGTTGTCGATAACTCCGAAAGCTCGCCGCACGTCGCGTGATCAGCATTCCCAATTTGCCTTGTTGAAGGCGCGCCGTTTTGCACCATTTTTTTGGACGCAGTTTCTCGGCGCGCTGAATGACAACGTATTCAAAGTCGGATTTACTTCGCTCGTTACTTATGAGACGGCGCGTTTCACCGCCGTCGATGCGAAAACCGCCCCGTTTTTGATTTCGGCGATTTTCATTGTGCCGTTCATGCTGTTTTCGGCGACGTCGGGCCAGATCGCCGACAAGTACGACAAGGCGACCCTCACGCGGTTCGTGAAGGCGTTTGAAATTGCGGTCATGCTCGTCGGGGCGGCGGGCTTCGTACTGCACCATGCAACGCTGCTCTATCTGTGCACTTTCCTGATGGGCGTTCACTCGACGGTGTTCGGCCCGGTCAAGTACGCCTACCTTCCGCAGCACCTTGACGAGCGAGAGTTGGTGGGCGGCAACGGGCTTGTCGAAATGGGCACCTTCGTGGCCATCTTGATCGGTACCCTCATCGGCGGTGCTGCCGCGGCTTTTGGCGCTACGGGCGCCAGCGTCCTCGCCGGCGTTTGTGTGGCTGTGGCGCTCGCGGGGCGCGCCATGTCGAGTCTCGTGCCGCCATCGCCTGCGCCGCAGCCGGACTTGCGGATCAACTGGAACCCGATCAGCGAAACCTGGCGCAACCTCGCGCTGGCTCGCACTCAACGTACGGTGTTTCTTAGCCTGCTCGGGATTTCATGGCTTTGGTTCGTCGGCGCCACCTTTCTTACGTCGTTCTTCAACTTCGCCAAGGATGTGCTGTCGGGCAACGCGGACGTTGTCACAGTCCTGCTGGCGACTTTCTCGCTGGGCATTGGCATCGGTTCGCTCCTGTGTGAGCGGCTCTCGAAACGGCGCGTCGAAATTGGGCTCGTGCCGCTCGGCTCGATCGGCATGAGCGTCTTCGGCGTCGACCTTTACTTCGCGAGTCACGGGCTGCCGCGAGCGGAGCAGTTGCTTGGTGTCGGATCGTTCCTGAGCGTGCTTGCACACTGGCGTATCGTTGCGGACCTATTTCTGCTCGCGATGTTCGGGGGCTTCTATAGCGTGCCGCTCTATGCGTTGATTCAAAGCCGCAGCCAGCCAACACATCGCGCGCGGATCATCGCGGCCAACAACATTCTGAATGCGTTGTTCATGATTCTGTCGGCGCTGATGGCGACTGTGCTGACGCGAGCGGGCGTCAGCCTTCCCGGCATCTTCCTCACAACCGCGCTGCTCAACGTGATCGTTGCGGCCTATATCTATTCTCTGGTGCCGGAGTTTCTGCTCCGTTTCATCGCGTGGATGCTCGTGCACACGTTCTATCGCATTCGGCTGGTTCATCCCGAGCGCATCCCTGAGCGTGGGGCAGCCGTTTTGGTGTGCAATCACGTGAGCTATGTCGACGCGATCGTCATCATGGCGGTGAGCCCTCGGCCCATTCGCTTCGTCATGGACCACCGCATCTTCAAAACGCCGTTCGCCGGCTGGATCTTCAGGCATGCGAAGGCCATTCCGATCGCACCCGCACATGAAGACGCGGCGCTGCTCGATGAAGCCTACGAAGCCTGTGCGCAGGCGCTCGAGCAGGGTGAGCTCGTCTGTATCTTTCCCGAAGGCAAGTTGACGCGAGATGGTGAGATCAATCCGTTTCACCAGGGCGTCACGCGCATCGTCGAGCGCACGCCCGTTCCGGTGATCCCCATGGCGCTGCGCGGACTCTGGGGAAGCATGTTTTCTCGTGCGACGGATTCTCAGTGGCCGCGTCCCGCAAAGCGGCGAGTGATGAGCCGTCTGACGCTTGCCGTTGCCGAGCCGCTTGATGCTCGATCAGTCACGCCTGAAGTCTTGCAGTGCATCGTGACCGAACTGCGCGGGCCGCGAAAGTAGGGCCGCGGCTCGTGCGGCGGGCGGTTGGGTGGAGTTAATGCCCTAACAGCTCGGCATGGGGCCGGAGTAAGCGCTGAAGCGCCAACTCCCGTCGACTGCTCTGCATGGGGCATAATGACGGTCTTCCTGCATCGCTCAGCAAGGCCAGTCATGTCCGGCAATACTCTCGGCACGCTCTTCACCGTCACTACGTTCGGCGAATCGCACGGGCCAGCCATCGGGTGCGTCATCGATGGTTGCCCGCCCGGCATGGCGCTCGCCGAAGCCGACATTCAAGCGGAACTCGATCGCCGAAAGCCAGGCACCTCGCGTCATGTGACGCAACGCCAAGAGGAAGACAAAGTCGAAATACTCTCCGGTGTCTTCGAGGGTACGACGACGGGTGCCCCCATTGCACTGCTCATCCGCAACACGGATCAGCGCAGCAAGGACTACGGAAATATCGTCGAGACGTTTCGCCCCGGACATGCCGACTACACCTACTGGCACAAATACGGCATCCGCGACTATCGCGGTGGCGGACGATCGTCGGCACGTCTGACGGCGCCCACGGTCGCGGCGGGCGCCGTCGCCAAGAAATGGCTGCGTGAACGCTACGGCGTAGAGGTACGTGGCTACATGAGTGCGCTTGGCGAGATCGAGGTGCCATTCGTCGACTGGGCACACGTGCGTGAGAATCCGTTCTTTGTGCCCAACGCCGACATCGTGCCGCAGTTGGAAGCCTACATGGACGAGTTGCGCAAAGAGGGCGACTCCATCGGCGCCCGCATCGAGGTGGTGGCAAGCGGGGTGCCCGTCGGTCTCGGCGAGCCGCTCTTCGATCGCCTCGATGCCGACATCGCGTACGCCATGATGGGCATCAACGCGGTCAAGGGTGTCGAGATCGGCGCCGGATTCGCGAGCGTGGCCCAACGCGGTTCGCAACACGGTGATGAACTGACGCCCGAAGGCTTCGTCGGCAACAACGCGGGTGGCATCCTCGGCGGTATTTCGACGGGGCAGGACATCACGGTGTCGATCGCAATCAAACCGACGTCAAGCATCCGCACGCCGCGCCGCTCGATCGATAAGGCGGGCCAGCCCGTCGTCGTCGAGACGTTCGGCCGGCACGATCCATGCGTTGGCATTCGGGCAACGCCGATCGCCGAAGCGATGCTCGCGCTGGTGCTGATCGATCACGCACTGCGTCATCGCGCGCAATGCGGCGATGTGCAGGTGACAACCCCCAAGATCGCACCGAGCGCGTCCTAAGCCCAAGCCAGAAGGCGGCGCTCGCGATCCGCACGCTCGATGGCGTGTTACGAAGCGATGCCGCCGCGCGGCGAGGTTGTGACCGCCCGGCGCCGAGCTGTCACATATTCGCGTAGTTGGGACCGCCGCCACCTTCGGGTGTGACCCAGACGATGTTCTGCGTAGGATCCTTGATGTCGCACGTCTTGCAGTGCACGCAATTCTGCGCGTTGATGACGAGCCTGTCCCCGCCGTCCTCGCTTTTCACGAACTCGTACACCGCAGCCGGGCAGTATCGGCCTTCCGGTCCAGCGTAAGTTCGCAGGTTGACCTCGACGGGTACCGACGGATTCTTGAGCGTCAAATGCGCGGGCTGGTTTTCCTCATGGTTCGTGCTCGAGAGGAAGACCGATGAGAGTCGATCGAACGTCAGCTTGCCATCAGGCTTCGGGTAGACAATCGGGGTGCACTGGGACGCGGGCTTGAGCGTCTCGTGATCGCGATGCCGATGATGCAGCGTCCACGGCACGTTGCCGCCTAAAAGCTTCTGCTCGATGCCGACCATCAGCGTCCCGAGATAGAGGCCCTTGCTCATCCACTGCTTGAAGTTGCGTGCGCGGTTCAACTCCTCATGGAGCCATGAGCCCTTGAATGCCTCCGGATAGGCGGTGAGCTCGTCGCCGCGACGGCCCGCTTGCACGGCCTCGAACGCCGCTTCCGCGGCAAGCATGCCGCTTTTGATGGCGGCGTGACTGCCTTTGATGCGCGATGCATTGAGAAAACCAGCGTCGTCGCCGACGAGCGCGCCGCCTGGAAAGACGAGCTTCGGCAGCGACAGGAGGCCGCCCGCCGTGATCGCCCGTGCGCCGTAAGAAAGACGCTTCCCGCCTTCGAGGAACGCACGGATCGTGGGGTGCGTCTTGTAGCGCTGAAACTCTTCGAACGGCGACAGATAGGGATTCGTGTAGCCGAGACCGATCACGAAGCCGACAACGACCTGGTTGTTCTCGGCGTGATAAAGAAACGAGCCGCCGTAGGTTTGCGTATCGAGTGGCCAGCCGGCGGTATGGATGACGAGCCCCGGCTGATGCTTAGCCGGATCGATCTCCCACAGCTCCTTGATGCCGATGCCGTAGACCTGTGGATCGGCATCCTTGTCGAGCTTGAAGCGCTCGTTCAGTTGTCGGCCGAGATGCCCGCGTGCACCTTCGCAAAAGAGCGTGTATTTCGCATGCAGCTCCATGCCAACCTGGCAGTTCTCGGTAGGCTCGCCGTCTTTGCCGATGCCCATATTGCCGGTGGCGACGCCTTTGACCGAACCGTCTTCGTGATAGAGCACTTCTGCCGCAGGGAAACCGGGGAATATCTCGACGCCGAGCGCTTCCGCCTGCTGTCCCAGCCACCGGGTAACGTTGCCGAGACTGATGACATAATTGCCATGGTTCTTGAAATTGTCCGGCAGTGCCCAGTTTGGGGTCCTGACGGCGCTGGCTTCGGATAGAAAGAGGAACCTGTCTTCGGTCACCGGCACGTTGAGCGGGGCACCTTTTTCCTTCCAGTCGGGAATGAGCTCGGTGATGGCGCGCGGGTCCATGACAGCACCCGACAAAATATGTGCGCCGATTTCTGACCCCTTCTCGAGCACGCACACGCCGATCTCAGTGCCTTTTTCCTGCGCTTGCTGCTTGAGCCGAATCGCAGCGGCCAGACCGGCAGGGCCGCCGCCGACGATCACAACGTCGTACTCCATCGACTCGCGGGGACCATATTGCTCGATGAGACTTTCGGGGGTCATTGAGGCTCCTCTGCCATTAGAATGCTTTTTCGGGTTCGTATTGTCAGCGAAGGCCGTGAGCGCTGCAACCGAACGGACGGGTATTAGCACGATCGTACTATTTTAAGATGACGTGGCGTCTCTGGCTCGTGCGTGCTTTCCGGCGTGTTTCGTAGTCACCGGTGCAGCATGGCTGTCCCGGTTGCGGAAGGCGCGCGCTCGCGCTACCTCATCGAGGAAAACCAGACGAGGGAACAATGGGCCGTTCGATCAATCTGGAAGGAAAGGTGGCGTTGATTACGGGCGCGTCGAGCGGGCTAGGCAAGCGCTTTGCCGTTGTCCTGTCGCAGGCCGGCGCGAAAGTCGTCCTGGCGAGCCGTCGCGTCGAGGTGCTCAAGGAGCTGCGGGCCGAGATCGAAGCGTCGGGCGGCGCGGCACACGTGGTGTCGCTCGATGTCACCGACTATCAAAGCATCAAATCGGCCGTAGCGCACGCAGAGACCGAGGCCGGCACGATCGATATCCTGGTCAACAACTCGGGCGTTTCGACGACGCAAAAGCTCACGGAGGTCACGCCGGCCGATTTTGAATTCGTCTTCGATACGAATACGCGCGGCGCGTTTTTCGTGGCTCAAGAAGTGGCAAAGCGCATGATCATGCGCGCGGGTGCCGGCACCGCGAAGCCGTCTTACCGGATCATCAACATCGCGTCTGTGGCAGGGCTGCGCGTGCTGCCCCAAATCGGCCTTTATTCAATCAGCAAGGCCGCAGTCGTCCAGATGACCAAAGCCATGGCGCTTGAATGGGGGCGTCACGGCATCAACGTGAACGCGATCTGCCCAGGCTATATCGACACGGAGATCAATCATCACCATTGGCTGACGGAGCAGGGGCAGAAGCTGCTGTCGATGCTGCCGCGCAGGCGTGTGGGGCAGCCGGAGGATCTCGACGGTTTGTTGCTGTTGCTTGCGGCCGACGAATCGCAGTTCATCAACGGGGCTGTGATCGCGGCTGACGACGGGTTCGCCTTGGCGTAACACGCGAAGGCGGCCCTTCTACTTATGTATTTTTGCGTATTGTGCCGCAAGCGCCTGGCGTCGTAGGCTGTCCGCCATTACAAAGAGGGTGACGCGGCCGGCAGCGTGTGGCCAGAGGTGTTCAGCGACTGGCGCAAACAGGTCCTAGAATGAGGTAACAAAAAAACAGGCTTGAGCAAGACGGTCGCCCCAATTTCGAAATTCCAAACATGGAAGGGACAAAGCGATGAACAAGGTCTATCCGAGCGCGTCGGCCGCGCTTGCGGACATCGTCAAAGACGCACAGACGTTCGCGGTGGGCGGTTTCGGCCTGTGCGGCATTCCCGAGGCGCTCATTGCGGCGTTACGCGACTCCGGTGTGAAGGGCATCACCTGCATCAGCAACAATGCGGGCGTCGACGGCTTCGGACTTGGTCTTCTGCTCGAAACGAGGCAGATCAAAAAGATGATTTCATCGTATGTCGGCGAGAACAAGGAGTTCGAGCGACAGTATCTGGCGGGCGAGCTTGAGCTCGAGTTCACGCCGCAAGGTACGCTAGCCGAAAAGCTGCGCGCGGGAGGTGCCGGTATTCCTGCCTTCTATACGAATACCGGTTACGGCACGATGATCGCGGAGGGCAAGGAGACCCGCCGGTTCGGCGACAACTACTATGTGCTCGAGCCCTCGCTCACGGCCGATATTGCGCTCGTGAAGGCGTGGAAGGCCGACAAGTCTGGCAATCTCATTTACCGTCGAACTGCGCGCAACTTCAACCCGATGTGCGCGATGGCGGGCCGCATCACCGTTGCCGAGGTCGAAGAGATTGTCGAGGTGGGCGGGCTCGACCCCGATGCGATCCATACGCCGGGCATTTTCGTGCAGCGCATCGTGCTCAACGCGCATCCGGAAAAACGCATCGAACAACGCGTCGTGCGCGCAAAGGGAGACTGACATGGCTTGGACCCGTGAACAAATGGCCGCGCGCGCGGCACAGGAACTGCAAGACGGCTTTTACGTCAATCTAGGTATCGGACTCCCCACGCTCGTGGCGAACTACGTGCCGGCCGGCATCGAGGTGTGGCTCCAGTCCGAAAACGGTCTGCTCGGCATCGGCCCGTCGCCGACCGAAGACGAGATCGATCCGGACCTCATCAACGCCGGCAAGCAGACGATCACCACGCTGCCCGGTTCGTCGATCTTCTCCTCTGCTGACTCGTTCGCGATGATTCGCGGCGGCCATATCAATCTCGCCATTCTTGGCGCGATGCAGGTCAGCAAGAACGGCGATCTGGCCAATTGGATGATCCCCGGCAAGATGATCAAAGGCATGGGCGGCGCCATGGATCTCGTCGCGGGCGTGAAACGTGTCGTGGTCCTGATGGAGCATGTTTCCAAGGGCGGCGAGCACAAGATTCTGGACGCGTGCACGCTGCCGTTGACAGGGGTGGGCGTCGTCGATCGCATCATCACGGATCTCGGCGTCATCGATGTGACTGACGCCGGCCTGAAGCTTATCGAGGTGGCGCCTGGCGTCACGATCGAGGAAATGCAGTCGAAGACAGGCGCACCGCTCGACGTGAGCGCTGTGCGTTGACCGAGAGGCCGGCGCGGCGTTGCGTCGATGCGCCGGTGCGTCGATGACAGGACGGGCGAGGCTGGCGCTTCGCCCGTTTTCTAATCCGAGGATCGAGTCATGAGTGTTTCCGCAAACACTGTCTCTGCCGCTCCCGCGAATAGTTCTGCGCCCGGATGTTCAGCCGTCCCTCGTCAGCGTTATGTTCAGTGCGTGAACCCGAGAGGCCTGCACCGGATCGCCTATACCGAATGGGGCGATCCGGCGAACCCGCGTGTGCTCGTTTGTGTACATGGCCTCACGCGCTCGGGGCGGGACTTCGATCGCGTCGCCGCACAGCTCTCGGACGTCTACCGCGTGGTGTGTCCCGACGTGGCGGGGCGCGGGTTGTCCGATTGGCTGCCTGACGCCTCGCGCTATGCGATGCCACAATATGTCGCGGACATGGTGACGCTGATCGCACGGCTCGATGTCGAGACGGTCGATTGGTTCGGTACGTCGATGGGGGGTCTCATCGGGATGTCGCTGGCTGGCTTGCCCAGCACGCCAATCAGAAAGCTGTTGCTTAACGACGTTGGCCCGCGCATCGAGCCGGTGGCGCTCGAACGTATCCGCTCGTATGTCGGACAACCCGTGCGCTTTGCGACGCTAGAAGAGGGCATCGACCATGCGGCACTGCTAGCGGCGTCGTTCGGTCCGCTTACGCGCGAAGAGTGGCGCGACATCAATACGCCGCTATTGCGCCGGCGCGAGGACGGTGCCTGGGAATTCCGCTACGACCCGGGTATCGCTGTACCCTTCGCCGCGTCGACGCCTGAGTCGAGTGCCGCAGGGGAAGCGCTGTTGTGGCGGCTCTTCGAGGCGATTGCGTGCCCTGTCTTCGTCGTGCGAGGTGCGTTGTCGGACCTGCTTTCCCGCGAAACCATGACCCGTATGGTCGAACGCGGGCAAAACGTCGTCAGCGCGGAAATTGCGGGGGTTGGGCATGCGCCGGCCTTTCTCGATGCCGAGCAGATTGCCCTAGCGCGACGCTTCTTCCTCGGGGAATCCGCGGCGGCGTCATAATAGTGGTTTCGGCGCGGTGCACGATTCACGCATTGGCAAGTGCCGCCGCGCGCGGCCACTCAACTTTTTCATGGAAAAGCATCATGGCAATCATTCGTCACCATGTGGGCAAACGTCTTTCCGAGATTGCCATTCATAACGGCACCGTTTATCTGGCTGGCCAGATCGCCGAGAAAACCGAAGAGGGCATCGCCGGACAAACCCGCGAAGTGCTGGGGCAGGTCGATAGCCTGCTCGCCGAAGCGAACAGCGACAAGTCCCAGTTGCTCTTCGTGCAGATTTATCTGTCCGACATGGCGAACTTTGCCGGCATGAATGCGGTCTGGGAAGAGTGGGTACAGCAGGGTGCCACGCCGCCGCGCGCCACGGTGGAAGCGAAGCTCGCCAATCCCGATTGCCTTGTCGAAGTCGTCGTCGTCGCCGCACAGCGGAGTTGAACCGCGCCTGATATTCGTGCGGCGGCAGTCTTGCTCAAAAACGAGCGGTAGAAAATGCATCAAGCGATGATTGCCGTACCGGACACTGCCACCACGCCGTCTCACGAGGACGCCATCGCCTTCGTGCGCAAGCACGCTGGCGATGCGCGGCTGCCCTCGGGCGAGCCGCTCGCCGAGCACGCCGAGGGCACGGCCGCGATCATGCGCAAACTCAACGTCGACGAGTCCGCAGTGCTGGCCGCTGCGCTTTTCGCGTTGACGCCATGTCTCGACGATCCCGAGCGCATGCTCACGGAGCACTTCGGCGAGGAGGTCGCGCAACTGGTGGGTGACGTGCGCAAGCTGTTGCGGCTCGGTACGGTGAGCCTGCGCGCGGCGCAAAGCGTGCCCGCCGAAGCCGGGCGCGACGAAAAGGCGGCGCGGCGCGTGCAGATCGAAGCGCTGCGCAAGATGCTGCTCGCGTTTGCGGCCGACATCCGCGTGGTGCTGATCCGGCTTGCGTCGCGCCTGCAATCGCTGCGTTACTACGCGGCGGTGAAGCGCCCGCCCGGTATCGAAGTGGCGCGTGAGACCCTCGACATCTACGCGCCGCTCGCCAATCGCCTCGGCATATGGCAGCTGAAGTGGGAATTGGAGGATCTGGCGTTCCGTTTCGAGGATCCGGATACCTATAAGCGCGTGGCCAAACTGCTCGACGAGAAGCGCGTCGAGCGTGAGACTTACGTTGCACATGCGATCGAGCGGCTGCAGCAAGAGCTCGCCTCCGCCGATATCCGGGCCGAGGTGAGTGGCCGGCCCAAGCATATCTACAGCATCTGGCGAAAGATGCGCGGCAAGACGCTCGATTTTGCCGATGTGTACGACCTTCGCGCGTTTCGGGTCATCGTGCCCGACATCAAGGATTGCTACGCAGTGCTCGGCATCGTGCACAACCTGTGGCAGCCGGTGCCGAAGGAGTTCGACGACTACATTTCGCGTCCGAAGCCCAACGGCTACAAATCGCTGCACACGGTTGTCATCGGCGACGATGGTCGCGCCTTCGAAGTTCAGATCCGCACGCACGACATGCACCGGTTCGCCGAGTACGGCGTCGCAGCGCATTGGCGTTATAAGGAGGCCGGTGCGCGTGGCTACGCCGGGCAGTTCAGTGCGAGCGAAAAGTACGATGAGAAGATCGCCTGGTTGCGCCAGCTGCTTGCGTGGAAGGACGAGGTTGAGGAAGGTCCGGAAGGGAAAGAGCGCGCGCAGAAGCCCTGGGAGCAACTGCGGCAGGCGAAGCTCGATGACGATCAAATCTACGTGCTGACACCCCAGGCCCGCGTCATGGCGCTGCCGCAAGGGGCGACGCCGGTCGACTTTGCTTATCACCTGCACAGCGAGCTCGGCCACCGTTGCCGCGGCGCGCGCGTGGATGGTGTGATGGTGCCGCTCAACACCTCGCTTGCGAACGGGCAGACCGTCGAGATCATCGCCGTGAAAGAGGGCGGGCCGTCGCGCGACTGGCTCAATCCCCACCTCGGCTATCTGCATAGCGGCCGTGCACGGCAGAAAGTCCGGGCATGGTTCAACGCAATCGAACTGCAGGAAAACATCGCGAACGGACGTGCGATGGTCGAGAAGACGCTGCAGCGCGAGGGCAAGACGTCGGTGAATCTCGATCAGTTGGCTGCAAAGCTCGGGTTCAAGTCGCCCGACGATCTCTTTGCCGTTGTCGGCAAGGATGAGTACAGCCTTCGCAACGTCGAGCACGCGCTCTCGGATGCTGCGCCGCCCGAGCCGCAGCCTGAGGTGCCGGAGCAGTTCGAAAAGCGCGGCAGTGGCGCCAGTGTCGCGCAAGGGGCATCGGCAGGGGTGCTCGTCGTCGGCGTCGATGCGCTGCTCACGCAGCTCGCTCGCTGCTGCCGTCCGGCGCCACCCGACGAGATCGGTGGTTTCGTGACGCGCGGCAAGGGCGTGTCGATCCATCGCAACGACTGCCCGATGTTCGTACGCATGGCGGCGCGGGTGCCCGAGCGCGTGCTGCAGACCGCGTGGTCGGCCGAGGTGCTCGCCGGGCGCGGCGCCTCGGTGTACCCCATCAACATCGCGATCGAAGCTCAGGACAGGCAGGGACTCTTGCGCGACATTTCAGAGGTGTTCGCGCGCGAGAAAATGAACGTCGTCGGCGTGAAGAGTCAGAGCCGCCGCAACGCCGCCTTCATGCAGTTCACCGTGGAGGTGTCGAACTCGACGCAAGCTCAACGTGCTTGCTCGCTGCTGGGTGAGGTGAGCGGCGTGCTGCGTGCGGTACGCAGGGCATGACGTGCCGCTTTCGCTGCTCAGATCTCACTGGTGATCGCTGCCGTTGAACCGGCTGTGAATCCAAGCGTGCGGCCCTCGGATAACTTTTTTCATGTGGACGCATAAAAGTACTTGCCAAGATTCGATAGGCTCCATATAATCTCATTTCTCTCAGGCTCGTAGCTCAGTTGGTTAGAGCACCACCTTGACATGGTGGGGGTCGTTGGTTCGAATCCAATCGAGCCTACCAACGAATTTGGATGCCCGTTCGCGGGTATCCATGAAGTAAAGATGCTCGTATAGCGAGCAAGGTGAAAATGGTTATGGTACCGCGAACGTTGACCGGAACTGTTTCGGAGCGACGCTAGTCGGGGATCCCTTTCGCCTATTTAAGTCTTGTGGTTTCAAAGTGATTGCGGCCCCTCGAAAGCGGGGCCGCATTTTTTTTGCCCGCTGCGGCGGGGCCGAGCAAATCATGAGCAGTCCTGGCACTGCTCGTTTGAGCCGCCTTCAAACGCGGCAACCGGAGAGAACGCAATGGTTTCGATACGCCTGCCCGATGGTTCGGTTCGACAGTACGAACATCCGGTGACGGTTGCCGAAGTGGCGGCATCCATCGGCCCTGGTCTTGCGAAGGCCGCGCTCGGCGGCAAGCTCGATGGCGAGCTCGTCGATACGTCCACGCGCATCGAGGACGATGCGTCGCTTGCGATCGTGACCGAGAAAGACCCCGAAGGTCTCGACATCATTCGACATTCGGCGGCGCACTTGCTGGCGTACGCAGTCAAAGATCTCTATCCCGAGGCGCAGGTCACCATCGGCCCGGTGATCGACAACGGCTTCTACTACGACTTTGCGTTCCATCGCTCCTTCACGCCGGAGGATCTGGAGAAGATCGAAAAGCGCATGCAGGATCTGGCGAAGAAGGACGAGCTCGTGTCGCGCCGTGTCGTGTCGCGCGATGAAGCAGTCGACTACTTCAAGAGCATCGGCGAGAAGTACAAGGCAGAGATCATTGAATCGATTCCCGCCAGCGACGAAATCAAGTTGTACTCGCATGGCGGCTTCACGGATCTGTGTCGCGGCCCGCACGTGCCGTCCACGGGCAAGCTGAAGGTGTTCAAGCTGATGAAGGTCGCGGGCGCGTACTGGCGTGGCGACTCGAAGAACGAGCAGTTGCAGCGCATATACGGTACGGCCTGGGCGAAGAAAGAAGATCAGGACGCCTATTTGCATATGCTCGAGGAAGCCGAGAAGCGCGATCACCGCAAGCTCGGCCGTCAGCTCGATCTCTTTCACCTGCAGGACGAATCGCCGGGCATGGTGTTCTGGCATCCGAAGGGCTTGACGCTCTGGCAGCAGGTTGAGCAATACATGCGCCGCCGTGTGAATGAGGATGGCTATCTCGAGATCAAGACGCCGATGATCATGGATCGGTCGCTCTGGGAGGCCTCGGGGCATTGGCAGAACTATCGCGAGGGCATGTTCACGACGGAGTCGGAAAAGCGTGACTATGCGATCAAGCCGATGAACTGCCCAGGCCACGTGCAGGTCTTCAACCATGGTCTGCGCTCGTACCGCGATTTGCCGCTGCGCTACGCCGAGTTCGGTTCGTGCCATCGCAACGAGGCATCGGGTGCGCTTCACGGCCTCATGCGCGTACGCGGCTTTGTGCAGGACGACGCGCACATTTTTTGTACGGAAGACCAGTTTATCGCCGAGTCGATCAAGTTCAACACGCTCGCGATGAGCGTGTACCGTGACTTTGGCTTCGAGCGCATCGACATCAAGTTGTCGCTGCGCCCGGAGAAGCGCGCAGGTACCGACGAAATCTGGGATCGGACGGAAGAAGGGTTGCGCGAAGCGCTGAGGGCCTGCGGGTTGCAGTGGGAAGAGCTTGAGGGCGAAGGTGCCTTCTATGGTCCCAAGATCGAGTACCACATCAAGGATGCGCTTGGCCGCTCCTGGCAGTGCGGCACGCTTCAGCTCGACATGGTGCTGCCTGAGCGGCTCGGCGCCGAGTATGTCGCCGAGGACAACAGCCGGCGCCGGCCCGTCATGCTGCATCGGGCGATTGTCGGTTCGATGGAGCGTTTTCTCGGTATTCTCATCGAGCACTTTGCTGGCGCGATGCCGCCATGGCTCGCTCCGACGCAGGCTGTCGTCATGAATATCGCCGAAAGCCAGGCTGAGTATGCGAATGGCATTGCTCAATCGTTGCAAAAACAAGGAGTTAGGATCGAATCCGATTTGCGCAACGAGAAAATTAGCTATAAAATACGCGAGCACACGCTCGAGAAGGTGCCGTACCTGCTGGTTGTCGGCGATAAAGAGCGTGAAGCACAAACGGTAGCCGTGCGTGCCCGTGGCGGTGTCGATCTGGGCGTTATGCCGATCGATGCTTTCGTTGAGCGTCTGCGTCAAGACGTCCAGGCGTTCAAGTGAAGCCACTTCGGCAGCGCGGCTCGTTTTTTTACTCTTGAGAGGAAACGTAACATCGCTACTGACAAGTCGCATCGCATCAACGGTGAAATCACGGCACCCGAGGTGCGTCTGGCCGGAGTCGACAACGAACCGCTCGGCATCGTAAAACTGGCAGAGGCTTTCCGCCTGTCGGAGCAGCAGGACGTGGATCTGGTGGAAATCGCACCCCAGGCTGATCCGCCTGTTTGCCGTCTGATGGACTACGGCAAGTTCAAGTACCAGGAAGCGAAGAAACAGCACGAGGCGAAGCTCAAGCAGAAGGTCATCCAGGTGAAGGAAGTCAAGTTCCGCCCGGGGACTGATGACGGCGATTACAACGTCAAGCTGCGCAATCTCGTTCGCTTTCTCGAGGAAGGCGATAAGACGAAGATCACGTTGCGTTTCCGCGGTCGCGAAATGGCGCACCAGGAAATCGGCATGCGTATGCTCGAGCGGTTGCGCACGGATCTGGACGAAGTCGGTCAGGTCGAGCAGATGCCGAAGATGGAAGGGCGCCAGATGATCATGGTGCTTGCGCCGAAGAAGAAGAAGTGAGTGCGCTGCGCGCCAGATGGCTCTTTTGAGCCGCTCTTAGGGGCGGCGCGCTTCCTCATTCGTGATTCGAAGTTTTAGGGCGAATGTCTGGCCTCCGGGCGGCATTCGTACTGAAAGCGCGGTGGCCGGTGACGGCATGCCGCAAACAAGTGGACTGGGTTTCAAAGGGCGGATCAGGGGCTTTTTTGCCGGCCGCACACCCATCGCCATCTAATAAATGGAGTTTTTCGTCATGCCTAAGATGAAAACCAAGAAAAGCGCTGCGAAGCGCTTTGTGGTGCGTCCGGGCGGTACCGTCAAGCGCGGTCAAGCCTTCAAGCGCCACATCCTGACCAAGAAAACCACGAAGAACAAGCGCCACCTGCGCGGTTCCGCCGCCGTCCATGATACGAATCTGGACTCAGTGCGCGCGATGCTGCCGTTTGCTTAACCTCAACCGATACTCATAGGAGCGAAACATGCCTCGAGTCAAACGTGGGGTTACAGCACGTGCCCGCCACAAGAAAATCATCAATCTTGCGAAGGGCTATCGCGGCCGTCGCAATAATGTCTACCGCATTGCCAAGCAAGCGGTCATGCGCGCGGGTCAGTATGCGTACCGCGATCGCCGTAACAAGAAGCGTGTGTTCCGCGCATTGTGGATCACCCGTATCAATGCGGCCGTTCGTCAGCACGACATGACCTACAGCGTGTTCATCAACGGTCTGAAGAAGGCGTCCATTGAGCTTGACCGCAAGGTTCTCGCTGACATGGCCGTGTTCGACAAGGCTGCTTTTGCCGCGATCGTGAAGCAGGTGAAAGCCGCCGTTGCAGCCTGATTGCAAGACTGCGTGGTTCGTGGCGGCGATGTAGGCGATTAGCCGCCATCGCCGCAACAAAAACGGGGGCTCCTCACCGAG
>NZ_DATJJF010000089.1:0-20435 GCF_035492435.1 Trinickia sp. | reverse complement strand
GGACTACGCGTTCACCGTGAAGCCGCGCTGGGATCTGAGTTCGCTGGCGAGGTAGACGCATCGGAAGGAGCCCGAGGGCGCGGCAGGGGCATCATTCGTCCGCCTTCCGTTTCCCTGTTTTATGCGGACACCACGCCGCATCCGGTTAGCCAACGTCGCCCTTGCCGCGCCGCGGCTTTTGCACAACGGCCCGAAACAGGCAGACCACAGCACCACATGCAGGCCCATAGGCGCCAAAAGCGGCAACGATCATCGTATAGAATCGACCGCCAGCCCGGACAAAAACAGCCGAACCTCAACGTTCAAAACAGATAGAGAACTGTCCGCAGACTTTCGGCACGTCGCACACCGAAAACTCGTCACTGCACCACACTGGACTGTCCGCCTTGTATCCGGTGAATTTGTTGTGGGCCGCACCCGCCCGTTGTGCCAACAAAGACAGTCGGTAGAACGATTCCTGCCAATCTGGCGATAGATCAGGACAAGCCACGCTCGTTGGCGCGGAACTCGCGCAAACTTCCGTCCTGCTCTTCCAGACCTGGCGGTGACCGACACCCAGGACGGCGGATGAGAAAACGTATTTGTGAAGCGCTCGGTAACGACGGGTATGGCTAGTGCCCTAAAAGATTGGAGCTCCGCAATGGCTGTCAGGGACGGCAGTGGACGAAAGTCATAATCCGCGCACGTGCCGCCTCGCCTGAACAACTGGTCACGCTCAGGGAAACACTGGGGCCTCGACCAGATTGTCAGAATGAACCGATGGAGAAGTGGGCCATGACCCAAACTGCGACAGAAGTAGTACCACAAACGACTCTGCGAGAAGTGCGCGTCGGGAAAGTCGCGAGGCTCGGCAAAAGCGACATCATGTCCGGCATTGCGAAATCCGTCTGCACCGGATCGATATTTATAGCGGAAGGCCTAATAACGGGTGACGAATACGGCTCCCCCCACCTACACGGGGGCGCAGAGCAGGTTATTCTGCAATACCCCGAGCAGCACTATGCCGCGTGGCAGGAAGAATTTCCGGAGAGTGCCGAGCGACTGCGAGCAGGCGGCTTTGGCGAGAACTTCGTTGCATCCGGGTTCAACGAGTCCAACATATGTATCGGTGACGTCGTCGAGGTAGGCGAAGCCCGTCTTCAGGTCTCCATGCCCCGACAGCCATGCTTCCGGTTAAATCACCGGTTTGAGCAGCCGGCCATGGCACGACGTGTTCAGCAGACAGGTAGAACCGGCTGGTACTACCGGGTGCTCAAGCCGGGTGCTATCCGCTCTGGCGACACATTGCGCATAGTCGAACGTCGACACCCGGAGTGGACGATTTCAAGAATCCAGCACTACCTGTACGTCGACACGGGAAACGTCGAGGCGATGACAACGCTCGCTGACCTTGATCTCATGGCGCCGCTCATCAGGGACCTGTTCCGAAAGCGATTGCAAACTCTCGAGATCGAAGACTGGAGCTCCAGACTGGTCGAAGGGTCGTCTGGTGCCGATTCTGCTTTGGTTGGGACGTCGGGCGGCAAGGAGTGGCTATCCTTGCGTGTAAGGAGCATGACCGAGGAGTCGCCTAATGTGCGATCGTTCATCCTCGTTGCGAACGATGGTGGTGGATTGCCCCCGTCGGAGCCCGGCGCACACATCAAGCTTAAACTGCCCAATGGCCTCGAGCGGCAATATTCGCTATGCGAGAACTCGAAGGGACGTTCGTACAGAATTGCCGTAGGGCTCGAGCAAGAAGGTCGGGGAGGTTCAAGGTGGATTCACGAATCACTCCGCCTTGGCGCCACGCTGTTGGCCTGCGCACCATCGAACAGCTTTCCGGTCGCCCCCAATGCCCAACTGCATGTCATGTTCGCGGGCGGGATCGGCATCACGCCGTTCCTTTCGATGATCCAGCATTTTCGAAAAACCGGCGCGCCTTTCAGGCTTTTCTATCTCGCCCGTTCGAAAGAAGCCGCCCCGTTCCTGGATGAGCTAGGAAACCTGCGCGCGTCTGAAGTGCAGTTTCACTTCACCGACGGCGACTCTACAAAGAGACTCGACATAGGCGCCATCATCAATGGGCTTGATGAGACGGCTCACGTCTATTGCTGCGGTCCCGCGTCGCTGATGGATGCGGTGCGCAATGCTCCAACGAAGCTTCCTGCCTCAAACTACCATTTCGAAGCCTTCGCACCGGTAGCCAACGCGGGTCACGCGCGACCGTTCACTGTACAACTTGCGTCGTCAGGGAAATCCGTTGCGGTGTCTGCACGGCAAAGCATCCTTGAGGCCCTTCGCGCCAACGGGATCGACGTCCCGTCCTCGTGCGAGTCGGGTAGCTGTGGAACGTGCGTCGTAGCCTTTAATCAGGGAGAAGTTGACCACAATGACACCTGCCTCACTGCGGGTGCCAGAAAATCACACTTGGCCGTATGCGTCTCGCGCGCAGCCTCTGATTCGATCACACTGGAGCTCTAGCCAGCACCTATCGAGATATAGGTGCTGACGACAGACGAACGCGACAGGAGCTTGATGCCCGCACATGATGCCACGCGGGAGGAACCAGAGCGCGGCGTTCGGCGAAGCGACTGGTCGCTTCCGTAGCGCGGCGAAGGTGACGAAATTTGGCGGGGAAAGGACTTTCCCCCGCGAGCGGCTTGCGTACTACACAAAACCGCGACGCGGGGCGTTGCAACGCGGTTAGCGAGCAGCGTTGCGCTTATCGTGCTCGATGATGGCGTACGCGCTATGGTTGTGGATCGACTCGAAGTTTTCCGCTTCCAGCGTGTATGCAACGACCCGCTCCTCTGCATTGAGTCGCTGCGCTACGTCGCGCACGAGATCCTCGACGAACTTCGGGTTCTCGTAAGCACGCTCGGTGACGAATTTTTCGTCCGGGCGCTTCAACAACCCCCAAAGCTCGCACGACGCCTCGTCTTCGGCCATCCGGATCAACTCCTCAGCCGAGATGTCACCTGCCAGCTCTGCACGAATCGTCACATGCGAGCGCTGATTGTGCGCGCCGTATTGTGAAATCTGCTTCGAGCACGGGCACAGGCTCGTCACCGGCACGAGCACTTGGATGAAGGTGCGCAAACCGCCATTGCGCATTTCACCCGTCAATGTCACTTCATAATCGAGCAAACTCGAAACGCCGGAAACGGGCGCCGTCTTGCTGACAAAGTAGGGAAACGAGACTTCGATGCGGCCCGCCGATGCCTCGAGTTTGTCGAGCATGGCAGCCAGCATCGCGCGAAAGGCGGCGGCGTCGAGCGGCGCGTTGCTATTTTCGAGCAGCGCCACGAAACGCGACATGTGCGTGCCCTTTTGATCAGCCGGCAGATGGACGTCCAGGTTCCATGTGCCCACCGTCGTTTGGACATCGCCGCTCGACGTGCGTACGGCGAGCGGGTAACGCACGCCTTTGACACCGACTCTCTGAATATCGATCTGACGGGTATCGACCGAACTTTGCACGTCGGGCATCACGAAGGCTGAATTCATGAGGTTCATGGTTTGTTGTGTCTTTAAAGCGCAGCGTCACGACGCGCCATGCACCCGCCAGCTCGGAACTACTGCCGGAAGCGAAACATGGGCCGGGAAAAGGCCCATGAGCCCATGCAGAGGTACAGAGGAAACGCCGCTGTCGGGAAGATCAGACGGCGGCGTTACGCGACGCGCTGCGCCAACTTGGCGGCAGGCTCGAAAAAGCGCGCACGAATCGATTTCTCGATGCCCGCGCCGTCGAGGCCGCACTCCACCAGCAGCTTGGCAGGATCGCCGTGATCGATGAAGCTGTCGGGGAGGCCCAATTGTAGTACGGGACGAACAATCCCGTTCGCAAGCAGAGATTCGACGCACGCCGAACCGGCACCGCCCATAATGCAGCCTTCCTCGACCGTCACGAGCGCGTCGTGCGTTTGCGCCAGCTCCCGCACGAGATCGGCGTCGATCGGCTTCACGAAACGCATGTTGGCGACCGTCGCATCCAGGGCCTCGGCCGCTGCAAGCGCCGGCGCGACCATCGTGCCGAACGCGAGAATCGCAATGCGGCTGCCCTTGGCGGCCTTGGACTGGCGACGGATCTCGCCGCGTCCGATCGGCATCGAGGTCATCTGCTTGACCGTGGCGACACCGGCACCCGCACCACGCGGATATCGCACGGCTGTCGGGTTGGGCTGCTGCAGCGCCGTATAGAGCATCTGCCGGCACTCGTTCTCGTCGGCCGGCACCATGACGGTCATGTTCGGAATGCAGCGCATGAAAGCGAGATCGTACGCGCCCGCGTGCGTCGCACCGTCAGCGCCAACGAGGCCGGCGCGGTCGATCGCGAAGACGACCGGCAGGTTTTGCAAGGCGACATCGTGAATCAACTGATCGTACGCGCGTTGCAGGAACGTCGAATAAATAGCGACAACCGGCTTCATGCCCTCGGCAGCCAGCCCGCCTGCGAACGTAACCGCATGCTGTTCCGCAATGCCAACATCGAAATAGCGATCGGGAAAGCGCTTCTCAAACTCGACGAGCCCCGAGCCCTCTCGCATGGCCGGCGTGATGCCGACGACGCGCGAATCGAGTTCCGCCGCATCGCAAAGCCACTCGCCGAACACCTGGGTGTAAGTCTTCTTGGCCGGCACGGAAGGCGGTTTGATCCCCTCCGCCGGGTTGAACTTGCCGGGCCCGTGGTAAAGCACCGGATCCGCCTCGGCCAGCTTGTAGCCTTGACCCTTCTTCGTCACCACGTGCAGGAACTGCGGCCCGCGGAGCTCGCGGATGTTCTGCAGCGTCGGGATCAGCGAATCGAGATCGTGCCCGTCGATCGGACCAATGTAATTGAACCCGAACTCCTCGAAGAGCGTGGCCGGCACCACCATGCCCTTTGCATGCTCCTCGAGCTTGCGCGCGAGCTCCAGCATCGGCGGCGCCACGCGCAAGACTCGCTCGACACCGGCACGCGCAGCGGCATAGAAACGGCCGGACATCAACCGCGCAAGATGACGGTTCAGCGCGCCGACCGGCGGCGAAATCGACATATCGTTGTCGTTCAGGATCACGAGCAGCGGCACATCGTCACAGACCCCAGCATTGTTCATCGCCTCGAAGGCCATGCCTGCGGTCATTGCGCCGTCGCCGATGACGGCGATCGAATACCGGCTGTCGCCCGCGAGCTTGCTCCCGATGGCCATGCCGAGCGCCGCCGAGATCGATGTGCTCGAATGCGCGGTGCCGAACGTGTCGTAATCGGATTCGGAGCGTCGGGGAAATCCCGAGATGCCGTCGCGCTGGCGCAGCGAGTGCATTTGATCGCGGCGCCCCGTCAGGATCTTATGCGGATAGGTTTGGTGGCCGACGTCCCACACGATGCGATCGTGCGGTGTATCGAACACATAGTGCAGCGCGATCGTCAGCTCGACCGTACCGAGATTGGACGACAAATGCCCACCCGTCTGCGACACGCTGTCGAGCACAAACGCGCGCAGCTCGTCGGCGAGCGGTTTCAGTTGACGACGGTCAAGGCGGCGCAGGTCCGCTGGGTCGTCGATAGTTTTCAGCAAGTCGTACATCGTCGTTCCATTGTAGGAAAACTTACGCGCCCGCGTCTTTCTCGCACCCCGTAGCATTCGCGGGCGGTGGCGGGCTTTGCGTTCAACTGACCCGGTTTACGACCAGGTCCGCCAGCTCCGCGAGGCGCTGCGCACGCCCGCCGAAAAGGGCCAAGGCATCGTGCGCTTCGTGCCGCAACTGCGCGGCAAGCGTGCGCGAAGCATCGAGACCGATGATCGACACGTAGGTCGGCTTTCCGTCCTTTGCGTCTTTGCCGGCGGTCTTTCCGAGCGTCGCCGAATCGGTCGTCACATCGAGAATATCGTCCACCACCTGGAACGCCAGGCCTACCGCCTCCGCATAGGTATCGAGCGCACGCAACGCCTCGGCTTCGGGCGAGGCGCCGGCCAGCGCACCCATACGCACTGCTGCACGCAGCAGTGCACCGGTTTTCATCCGATGCATCGTCTCGAGCTGCGGCCGCGACAACGTCAGGCCGACACTCGCCAGATCGATCGCCTGTCCGCCCGCCATGCCGAGCGAGCCACTCGCATGCGCGAGCTCGCGCACAAGGGCGGCCTGTGCGCGCACATCGAGCACCGCCTCGTCTGTCAGAGCGACAAACGCCTGCGATTGCAGCGCATCGCCCACGAGCAGCGCCGTCGCTTCGTCGTACTTGACGTGCACGGTAGGCTTGCCGCGGCGTAGCGCGTCGTCGTCCATGCATGGCATGTCGTCGTGCACGAGCGAGTAGACGTGAATCATCTCAAGCGCGGCCGAAGCGGCTTCGAGCGCCTGGGCAGTGGCGCCGGTCAACTCGCCAGCCGCGTGGACGAGAAGCGGACGCACACGTTTGCCGCCGCCGAGCACGGCGTAGCGCATCGCCTCGTGCAAGCGCTTCGGCTCGGTTTCGTCATCCGGCAGGTATCGCTCGAGCGCCGTCTCGACGCGCGCGAGCACTCCGCGCATCCATTCGTCAAAATTCATATGTCATCTCCGCCGTCCACGGCAGGGGTGCCGGCTGGCAGCGGCTTCAGCGTCTCGCCGTCGAGTACGCGTACTTGCTGCTCCACCTTTTCCAGCTGTTGCTGACAATAAGCCACAAGCGCCGCGCCGCGCCGGTACGCGGCGAGCGACTCCTCCAGGCTCAACGCGCCGCCCTCCATGCGTGCGACGAGCTGCTCCAGCTCCGCCACCGCCGCCTCATAATTCACGGGCAGCGGCGCGCTGTCGGGCCCGCATTGTGCGGTGTCAGCAGCATCCTCGGGTGCGGTTTTCGCCATCGAAATAGGGTGAACTCAAAAAACAAGTCGGACATTCTACGGCAAAAGCTGAAATTGGGCCTGATCGCTAGCGTTCTCGACCGGTTTTGTAACCGCAATGTAGCTATTTCAACTCGCTCCCCAACAACCTTGAGCAACTGTCCGGCCTGGGCGCGGTCTTTCCGGTGTCGTCATGATCGGCTAGCGCCGGTGTTGCATCCGCGCCAACAACGACGGATTTTGGCGAGCCTCGCGAGAAGGTCCAAGGTGTGGCCGAGTGGGCGACGGGATGACGCGGCAAGCGCTTTTTACAAGAATCATGGACTTAAAGTGCCCTATGGAGGAACGAAGCGGTATAATCGTTGGCTCCCCAAATCGAATCTTCGATGGTTGGGTTGTTCACTGCTTTCACGTCTTCATCGGGAGTGGGAATGTCCAATCTGAGCAATGCTTTGCAGCTGAGGGCCATTTCGAGCCAGCTGCCGGTCACGGCTTACTTTGACGAAGCGCTTCTCTCGCGCGAACTAGAAGTACTTTTCAAGAGAGGTCCCCGTTATATCGGGCACGAGTTGATGGTGCCCGAGGTGGGAAGCTATTTTGCACTGCCTAGCGAGCATGAAGGCCGGGTGCTGGTGCGAAACGAGCAGTCGCAGATCGAACTGCTCTCGAACGTATGCCGTCACCGGCAGGCCATCATGCTGAACGGCCGCGGCCAGACGAGCAACATCGTCTGTCCGCTGCACCGCTGGACCTACAACCTCGACGGCGAACTGCTCGGCGCGCCGCACTTTGCCGACAACCCGTGCCTGAATCTGGGTGCCACGCCGCTGCAAAACTGGCGCGGGCTGCTCTTTGAGGCCGAGGGCCGAAACGTGGCCGCAGACTTGGCCAATCTCGGCACGCGCCATCACTTCGATTTCTCGGACTATCTGTTCGATCACGTCGAAGTGCACGAGTGCAATTACAACTGGAAAACGTTCGTCGAGGTGTACCTCGAGGACTATCACGTCGTTCCGTTCCATCCGGGGCTCGGGAGCTTCGTCAATTGCGACGACCTCACCTGGGAGTTCGGCACCTGGTATAGCGTCCAGACCGTCGGCGTCCATGCGGGTCTCTCGCAGGCGGGCAGTCCGGTCTACCAGAAGTGGCACGACCAAGTCCTGCGCATGCGCGATGGCAAGCCGCCCGAATTCGGCGCGATCTGGATGGTGTACTACCCCGGTCTCATGATCGAGTGGTATCCGCACGTGCTCGTGGTTTCGTGGCTGATCCCGCAGGGGCCGCGCAAGACGACGAACATCGTCGAGTTCTATTACCCCGAGGAAATCGCGCTATTTGAGCGTGAGTTCGTGGAGGCCGAGCGGGCCGCCTATATGGAAACCGCTCGCGAGGACGATGAAATCGCCGAGCGCATGGACGCAGGCCGCCTCGCGCTCATGCAGCGCGGCGAATCGCAAGTCGGCCCCTACCAAAGTCCGATGGAAGACGGCATGCAGCACTTCCACGAGTTTTTGCGTCGCCAACTCGGGGAAATCTGAGGCCGCCGTCGGCTTGCGTCTAAGACGCGCAAGGGACGGCGCGACGGTCGACATCCCGATCGTCGACGACCACGCAGCCAGCACCGCAAAGGCGGGCAGGAACGCAGACAATGCGCTTCTTGCCCGCCTTTTTTGCTTGATGCATGCCATCGTGACCCCATACCTTCATGTTGCGAGGGGGCAATCAGATTACCGTGCGTGAAATGAATCTGAAACAGGCCCTAAACTAGACAACAACCACGCTCTTCGTGACTACGAGGGAAAATCATGGCGCACACTCATTACACGACGCTGATTCTCGCCACCAATTTGGCTGAGCGTCTCAAGCACGACCCTCAATCGGTGATCGTCTTCGATTGCAGTTTTGATCTTGCGAATCCGGGCGCGGGCGAGACGGCCTACGCTGCCGGCCACATTCCCGGCGCGCATTATCTGCATCTCGAGCGCGACCTCTCAGGGCCCAAAACCGGCAAAAACGGACGACACCCCCTGCCCGAGCGCGCGACACTCGTCGATACGCTGGCTTCGCATGGACTCATGCAAAATCAGCAGGTGATTGTTTACGACGCACAGGGCGGCGCTTTTGCGGCCCGGCTTTGGTGGCTCTTGCGCTGGCTCGGACACGATGCGGTGGCCGTGCTCGATGGCGGCCTTCAGGCTTGGGAAGCGGCCGGCTATGCGCTCGAAAAGGCGTCGTCTGCGCGCACCAAAGGCGACTTCGAGGCCGCGGCGCCGCTGGCCGTGACAGTCGATGCCCCCGCGCTCGAGCGCAATCTACTGACGCACGACAGGCTCGTCGTCGACGCTCGCTCGCCCGACCGCTACCGCGGCGAGAACGAGACGATCGACCCCGTCGCGGGCCATATCCCCGGCGCGGTGAACCGCTTCTTCAAAGACAACCTGGCGGCGGACGGACGGCTCAAGCCCGCGCATACACTGCGTGACGAGTTCAAGGCGATTATTGGCGCGACTCAATCCGAGCACATCGTGTTGCAATGCGGCTCGGGCGTCACTGCTTGCCACAACGCTCTCGCCATGGAAGTGGCGGGCCTGCACGGCCCAGCGCTCTATCCGGGTTCGTGGAGCGAATGGTGTGCCGAGCCGTCGCGTCCGATTACAACCGGCTCGAACCCGTAAGCGCTTGGAGTCGAATCCGGCATGCCTGTGCCCCGGTCGAGCCCACGCCGCCTCTGCGCTTACAGCTGTGCAGGCGTTGAAGAGACGACTCGGTTGAGCCGCAGCGCGAAAAAGGTTAAGAGGCGCGGATTGATCGACGAGCTAAGCAGGAGCGAAGCGGCGAACCCAGCGCCGGGTCAAGCGACCCCATGCTCGCGGAACCACGCGAGCATACGGCGCCACGCGTCCTCTGCGTCGGCCTTGCGGTAGCTTGGCCGATAGTCGGCAAAAAAGGCGTGGCCGGCATCGGGATAAACGATGAACTGCGACCCTCGCGCCACCTCTGGGCCGTTCGCAATCGATGCCTTCATCTGATCAAGCGTGTCTTGCGGGATGCTGTTGTCTTGAAGGCCGTAGAGCCCAAGCACTGGCGCATGCAACTTCTGAACGTTGTCGATAGGGTTCGTTGGCGTCATCTCTGCACGTGGGCCGGCAACGCGTCCATAAAAGGCCACCACCGCTTTGAGCCGTGGATTGTGCTCGGCGAAAAGCCACGCCTGCCGGCCTCCCCAACAAAAGCCCACGGCGCCTAACCGGTCAAGATCACCGCCGTGCTCGCCGGCCCACTGGACGGCGGCATCGAGATCGGCCATCACGGAAGCATCGGGCACTTTGCTCACGAGCTGATCGTTGAGCTGCTGGATTGACGGATACGCGTTCGGATCGCCTTGCCGTGAATACAGATTCGGCGCAATGGCGAGATATCCCGCCTTCGCGAATCGTCGGCAGATGTCGGCGATGTGCTCATGCACGCCGAAGATCTCGTGTATCACGATGATCACGGGCAAGTGTGTCTTGCCCTGCGGTTGAGCGCGGTAGGCGGGCACCGAAGTGCCCTGCGAACGGATCGCAATCTCGCCTGCGTCAAGGCCTGCTGCGTCGGTATGGACGGTCTGAGCCGACACCGGCAGGACGGCCGCCGCGAATCCACTGCCGATGGCCGCCTTCAGAAACGTGCGGCGGTCGAACGGCACATGCGGCATCAAACTATCGATATCAGGGGATAGCATTTTGCTCTTAGCTCCTGGTTGAAACGATAGTCGGGGACCAACCGCAAGTGCGCGAAGCCCAGCCTAGCCTAGTGCAGCTTGACGCGCGGCAGTGTGGTGCGACGCAGCCAGTGTGCAACGGTATCGAGCGCCATGCGCGGAAAACCGTGCAACGCGGCGATATGCAACCGGTACAGCGACATGTACATGAAACGCGCGAACAAGCCTTCGACCAACATGCTGCCGCCAATCACCCCGCCCATCAGGTTACCGACCGCACTGAAATGACCAAGCGAGACGAGGGAGCCGAAATCGCGATAGGTGAACTCCGGCAGCGGCCGGCCCGCTAGCCGGTTGTCGAACGCTTTGAGCAAAAAGCTGGCTTGCTGGTGCGCGGCCTGAGCACGCGGTGGCACGGTGCGCGCACTGCCTTCGCCGTCAGGCCAGGGGCAGGCCGCGCAGTCGCCAAGCGCGAAGATGTTGTCATCGCCTTCCGATTGCAGCGTACGCCGCACGGCCAGTTGCCCAAGCCTCGTCACAGGCAGTCCATCGAGCTTGGCCAGTACAGCCGGCGCCTTGATACCGGCCGCCCAGATGGTCAGATCGGCGCGAACCTCTTTGCCGCTCGCCATGCGCACGAAACCGGGTCCGATTTCGGCGACTTTTGCGTTCGTCATGAGCTCGACCCCGAGTTCTGTCAGCAGTCCAGCCGTTGCGTTCGACACCCGCTCCGGCAGCGCGGGCAAGATGCGCGGGCCCGCTTCGATCACCGCGATGCCGATGTCACGCCGAGGATCAAGCTTATGCAAGCCGTAGGCGGACAGCACCTGAGCCGTATTGCGCAGCTCGGCCGACAGTTCGACGCCCGTCGCGCCGCCACCTACGATGGCCACCTGGATACGCGGGCCACCATTGGGTGACGCATCCTCGCTGCCGGCCGTCACGTACTCCCGATGCTCGTGCTCGCTGCGCATACATGCTGCGATGAGGCGCTTGCGAAAGCGCTCGGCGTCATCGACGGTGTCGAGCGCGATCGAATTTTCCTGCGCACCCGGCACGCCGAAAAAGTGAGTGGTGCTGCCAATCGCAATAACGAGCGTGTCGTACTCGAGTTCGCGCTGCGGCAGCAGCTCCGCGCCATCCTCGTCGAGCAGTCGGCCAAGCGTAATGCGTTTTGCGGCGCGGTCCACGCCGATCAGTTCGCCCTGTTGAAACGCGAAGCCATGCCAGCGGGCTTGAGCCGCATATGCGAGTTCCTGCGTGAAAGGGTCCATGCTGCCGGCGGCCACTTCGTGCAATAGCGGCTTCCAGATATGCGTCGGAGCGCGATCAACGAGCGTGACAAGCGCCCGCTGCGCACCACCGCGCCTGCGCGCGCCGTAACGGTCACCCAGACGCGTCGCAAGCTCGAGCCCCCCTGCGCCTCCCCCTACCACGATGAAACGATGCATACTGAATCTCCCAATCTGCCGTTGCTCTCCGTGATACCCACAGCGCAACGGCACGAGGCAAGGCGCGTTGCGCCTGCCCAACAAAACGCGATACGAAAACTGAACAACCAAACGGTAAAGCCCGCGGCTCTTCCTGCCTTGAACGTGCCTCACGGCCTATCATCGAACGCGTCAGTAGACCCACCCGCCCCTTCGGGGCATCCCCACATTGAGTCCCGAACCGACCGCAAGCGCAATCAATGCGCCTCCTCCCAGTTGGCACCGACACCGACCTCGACCACAAGCGGTACTTTAAGCTCAGCGACGCCGCACATGAGCTGCGACAGCTGGTCGCGCACCACGGGCAGTTCGTCCTCGGGAACTTCGAGCACGAGTTCATCGTGCACTTGCATGATCATGCGGGTCGCGGCCTTCTCGCGCTCGAGCCACCCTTGCACGGCGATCATCGCCAACTTGATGAGATCGGCGGCAGTTCCCTGCATCGGCGCGTTGATCGCTGCGCGCTCAGCGGCCTGCCGGCGCGGACCATTGCCACCGTTGATTTCCGGCAGCCAAAGGCGACGACCGAAAACGGTCTCGACGTATCCCCTCTCTTTCGCCTGTGCACGCGTGTCGTCCATGTAGCGCGCGACGCCCGGATAACGGGCGAAGTAGCGATCGATGTAAAGCTTCGCCGCATCGCGCGTAATGCCGAGATTCGAGGCGAGCCCGAACGAGCTCATGCCGTAGATCAAACCGAAATTGATGACCTTCGCGATGCGGCGCTGATCGTCCGTCACGTCACCCGGCGTCACGCCAAAGACTTCGGATGCCGTTGCACGGTGGATGTCTTCACCGCTTGCGAACGAGCGCAACAGCGTTTCGTCCCCGGATATGTGCGCCATGATCCGCAACTCGATTTGCGAGTAGTCGGCAGACACGATCTTGCAGCCTTCTCGCGCAATGAACGCTTCGCGGATGCGCCGCCCCTCGCCCGTGCGCACGGGGATGTTCTGCAGGTTCGGTTCATTCGAGGCGAGCCGCCCCGTCACGGCGACAGCCTGCGCATAGTTCGTGTGGACGCGCCCCGTACGGGGATTGACCATACGCGGAAGCTTGTCCGTATACGTCGACTTCAGCTTTGACAACGCACGATGCTCGAGCAACAACTTCGGCAACGGGTAGTCCTCGGCCAGCTTTTGCAAGACTTCTTCGTCCGTTGACGGCACGCCGCTCGGCGTCTTCTTGATGACGGGCAGCTGCAGGCGTTCGAAAAAAATTTGGCCGATCTGCTTGGGCGAACCGAGGTTGAACTCGCCACCGGCAAGGACGTACGCTTCGGCTTCGAGCGCCATGAGACGTGCAGCAATCTCGCTGCTCTGCCGGCGCAACCGCTCACTGTCGATCAGTACGCCATTGCGTTCGATCTTGCGCAGCACGCGCGAAGTCGGCACCTCGATATCGCGATAGACATGCAGCAAGCCCGGCTCGCGCTCGATCTGCGGATAGAGCGCGGTATGCAGCTGAAACGTGATGTCCGCGTCTTCGGCCGCATATTCGGCAGCGGCCTCGAGCGGCACTTCGTCGAAACCGATCTGCTGAGCACCCTTGCCGCACACGTCCTCATACTTGATCGCCTTGACGCCCAGATGACGCATGGCGAGGCTGTCCATGTCGTGCGGGCGGTGCGATTCGAGCACGTACGACTGCAGCATCGTGTCATGCTCGACGCCCCGAAGCTCGATGCCGTGATTGAACAGCACCTGCTCGTCGTACTTCACATGCTGACCCAGCTTCTTCTTCGCGGGATCCTCGAGCCACGGCTTGAGCTTGGCCAGCACTTCGTCGCGGGGCAACTGCAGCGGCGCGTCCGGCCCACGGTGTGCAACCGGAATATAGGCGGCGCAGCCTGCATCGACCGAAAGCGAAATGCCGACGATCTGCGCGAGCATCGGATCGAGCGAGGTCGTCTCCGTGTCGAAAGAAACGATAGGCGCGGCTTCGATTTTCGCGAGCCACGCATCGAGGTGCTCCCACGTCTGCACGGTTTCATAGCAGCGCGGCGGCTCGATCGCGGGGGCCGGCTCTGCAGCCAGCAAGCCCGCTGCAGCCGGCTCCACTTCCTGTACCGCCTCTGCACGCTCGATCAGCGCTTCCACCTCGCGCAGCCATGTGCGCAGGCCATGACGCATGAAGAGCTCACGCAAATCGAGCGGCGATTCGGGGCGCGTTGCCAACGATGCTTCGATGGAGTCGACATGATGCTTCAAGTCGCAGGCACGCTCGACCGTGACGAGTTTCTTCCCAAGCGGAAGGAAATCGAGCGCACGCCGAAGATTTTCGCCTACTGCGCCCTTGATCTCGTTCGCATTCGCAATGATGCCGTCGAGCGTTTCGTATTGCGCAAGCCATTTGACGGCCGTTTTCGGGCCGCATTTTTCAACGCCGGGCACGTTGTCGACCGTGTCGCCGATCAGCGCCAGATAATCGACGATGCGCTCGGGCGGCACGCCGAACTTGGCAATCACGGCATCGCGGTCGAGCAACTCGTTCGTCATCGTATTGACGAGCGTGACGTGCTCGCTGACCAGTTGGGCCAAGTCCTTGTCGCCGGTGGACACGATCACGTTCATGCCCTCGCGCTCGGCTTGCGCGGCAAGCGTTGCGATGACGTCGTCGGCTTCGACGCCGTCGACCATGAGCAGCGGCCAGCCCAGGGCGCGCACGGCGAAATGGATGGGCTCGATTTGCCTCGAGAGGTCCTCGGGCATGGCGGGACGATGGGCTTTATATGCGGGGTACCAGTCGTCGCGAAACGTCTTGCCCTTCGCATCAAACACGCACGCGCTATACTCTGCCGTGACGTCTTTTCGCATTCGCCTCAACATGTTGACGATTCCATACAGCGCACCTGTCGGCTCGCCGTTCGGGCCGCGCAAGTCAGGCATCGCATGGTAAGCCCGGTATAGGTAGCTGGATCCGTCGACCAACACCAGGGTCTTACCTTTCAGGTTCCGTTCTGCAGGCATTATGAACAAGACTAGAAAAGTGATTCCGAGTCTGCGATCACTCGCAGATCAAGAGCGCGCAACGGCCAAGAAGGCCCGCGCATCGTGGCAGATGTTCACGATTATGGCAGAGTTCATCGAGGCGACCGAGTATCTGTCGGAGATACGCCCGGCCGTGAGCATCTATGGTTCGGCGCGTCTGAAGCCGAGCTCGCCCTATTACAAGCTGACGATGCAAATCGCGCGCAAGCTTTCCGACGCCGGGTTCGCCGTGATTTCTGGCGGCGGCCCGGGCATCATGGCGGCCGCCAATAAAGGCGCGCACGCGGGCAAGGCGCCGTCGGTCGGGCTCAACATCGAGCTGCCGCACGAGCAGTCCGGCAATCAGTGGCAGGACATCTCGCTGCGCTTTCGCCACTTTTTTACGCGCAAGGTCACGTTCGTCAAGAACTCGGACGCGGTCATCGTGATGCCCGGCGGCTTCGGCACGCTTGACGAGCTCGCCGAGGTCCTCACGCTGATTCAGACGAAGAAGTCGCGCCACGTGCCGATCATTCTCGTTGGCAGCGAGTTCTGGAAGGGCCTCCTTAACTGGTTCGAAACGTCGATGGTGCCGATGGGTCTTATCAGCCCCGGTGACATGAACCTCATGCAGGTCATCGACGATCCGGACCAAGTGCTCGAGGCGGTGCTCTCGTTCTATGAAGATCGCGAAGAGCCGCACCCGCACACGGCCAAATCCGACGAAGACCGCATGTTCTATTTGTAATGCCCCGTAACGCCGGCGATACTTGAGCGCGCTGGGCCGATATGGCCTGGCGACTCGCAGCCTTCTAAGGTTAAATGCCGACATCATGCGGCAGCGGCTTGGCGCCGCGGGGTATCCTCGCCGCTGATCGCTCAGCGGTTACATCACAAGCCTACGGGCTGCGCCTGACCACTCGCGAAACAAATATTGTCACGGCATCGGCGCCCGGACCCTTGGCGCCGGGTCTCCAATATGACATCGAACACTTGTAAAGCGTTTCGAGATAGCGCGTGCAAGCCTCGCGTTTCGCCGGGAAAGTCGACGCAACTCGCAAGGGCGCCCGTCATTTTTTCGTCACGCTGGACTAGGTCGGACTATCCGCCGCTATCCCCGTCGGGGCTCGGTGTTTTCATGAACGAGCCCAATGTATTATTGAGCATCCCGCCCATCACCGTTTGCATGATTTGGTTGATCAT
Source organism: Trinickia sp. (assembly GCF_035492435.1). GTDB lineage: Bacteria > Pseudomonadota > Gammaproteobacteria > Burkholderiales > Burkholderiaceae > Trinickia. Next base: position 4,279 of record NZ_DATJJF010000089.1, on the reverse strand, counting down.
TTGTTCCAGCTCCTGCGAAAATTCCGCACCGCCGTCTGACGATGGGTCGTACCCACCACTACCCGCAGGATGCGTGCCGGGAGTAATACTGGGATTAATAGTTCCTGCAGTCATAATTTCCCTTAGTAACAACAGGAAAGTCTATTAAGTCCGCGTTTGCGGCCCAATCCCGCGAACGAAGCTGTGCGCATTTATCCGAAGCTCGCCATATCCGAGTAGTGCAGCCCATACCAGGCCACCTTCAATGGCCGACGCGAATACGACCAAGAAGTGCCTCGCACTGCGCTTGTGACGCCCCCCCGTTCGCTCATCCGGGGCAGGCTCTCGATGGGGCTACCCACCGCACACCGAAATTACAGCGGCCATCACGGCGCTATATTTGCATGTCTCGTAGTTCCGCCCACGGAGGCCTTTGCCTAGCGGTTTCACTGGAACGCCACCTCCGCAAAACTGCGAAGCTTGCGGCTGTGCAAGCGGTCCAGGCCGTTCATCCGCAAAAGCTCCATCGCCTTCACGCCGATCTGCAGGTGCTGGTCGACTTGCGCACGATAGAACTGGTCGGCCATCCCCGGCAGTTTCAGTTCACCGTGCAGAGGCTTGTCGGACACGCATAGCAGCGTGCCGTAGGGCACGCGAAAGCGAAAGCCGTTCGCTGCGATAGTCGCACTTTCCATGTCGAGTGCAATGGCGCGGCTCTGTGACAGCCGCTGCACAGGCTCACGGTGATCACGCAATTCCCAATTGCGGTTATCGACACTAGCCACCGTCCCGGTGCGCATGACGCGTTTCAACTCTGCGCCTTCGAGTCGCGTCACGTGCGCGACGGCACGTTCGAGTGCCACCTGTACTTCCGCCAACGCCGGAACGGGCACCCACAGCGGCAAATCAGCATCGAGCACATGATCCTCGCGAACGTAGCCGTGCGCGAGCACGTAATCGCCTAGGCGCTGCGTGTTGCGCAGACCTGCGCAGTGCCCGAGCATGATCCATGCATGCGGGCGCAGCACGGCGACGTGATCGGTGATCGTCTTCGCGTTGGAGGGGCCGACGCCGATGTTGATCATCGTGATGCCGCTGCCGTCGGCCCGCTTCAAGTGATAGGCGGGCATCTGCGGCAACCGCGCGGGCGCCTTGCCCTCGTCGGGCTCGTCGCCCAGGTTCGCGTTGTATGTGATGACGTCGCCCGGCTCCACGAACGACGTGTACTCGCTGCGGTACGCGCGCAACGCTTCGTCGTCCGTGTGAGACATCAGCGTGTGGCCGAGCTTGGTAAATTCGTCGATATAAAACTGATAGTTGGTGTAAAGCACATAGTTTTGGAAATGCGTCGGCGATGTGGCCGTGTAGTGCCTCAGCCGATGCAGCGAGAAATCGACGCGCGGCGCAGTGAAGAGCGCAAGCGGATGCGGCTCGCCGGGCGGCGGCTCGTACGTGCCGTTGACGATGCCATCGTCAAGCTGTGCAAGGTCCGGTGTGTCGAAAACGTCGCGCATCGACATCAGCCGCTCGCGTCCCAAGTCCCCCTCGAGATGAATGCCCTCTGCAAACGCGAAGTGGATCGGTATCGGCTGATTGGACACGCCGACTTCGATCAACACATTGTGATTCTTTGCGAGTAACCGCAACTGCTCTCGGTAGTAGTTGCTGAAAAGGTCGGGACGCGTCACGGTGGTCTCATAGACGCCGGGCCCCGCCACGAAGCCATAAGAGCGGCGCGAATCAACGCGCGTGCTGACCTCGGTTTGTACGCGCACAAACGGGTAGCAGGCCCGCACGCGCTCAATGAAGGGCTCGTTGCGTCGATAGCGGGCGAAGGCGTCGCGCAGAAATGCCGTGTTGGCCTCGTAAACTGCGGAAAGGCGCGTGACAGCATCAATCGGATCGGCGAAGGCTTCCGTCGTAAAGTCGCTCGGACGCATCGCCCGGGCGTGCTGTGTCAGATCGTTCTTCATCTTCGTTCGCCTCGTTGTATGCAACGACATTACCATGAAGCAAGCCGACGACGAGATACCTTGCGTACGAGCCAGGTCGTTTGCTTCACCGACGCCGGCGCGCCATAATTCGGGAGTATCCTGACGGCACCTTTCGCGCGAAGTCCGTGATCGGGGACGCTTTTGCTAGAATCCATAGGGTGCCTTTGGAGAAACCTCATGAAGCCGTATGTCCGCGTCGCCGTAGCCGTGTCGGCCGCGTTCGCCGTTTGCTGCACCGCCGTGGCAGCCCCGCCTGCCGAGGACGCTCAATCGCGTGCCGCCGCCAACGAGGCGGCCGGACTGCCCGACCTCGACGCCATCAACCGTCCTGCGGCAGAGGTCTCGTCGACAGTGGAAATCAACGTGCCCCGAACCCCGAGCTTCTACGAGAAGAGTCCGAACGGCACAACGATTACCGAGTACCGCGACAGATTCAAGCCGGTGCAGATCGACGTGCATTCGAACTTCGGCACGAACTATCAAATGACCACTTCGCCGGACACCTCGCCGAAGGTGAACGAAAGCAACCTGCCGGTCACGCGACTGCCCTCGATCAATATGCATTACTGAGCGAGCCCGCCGCCGCATCGTCAGCAAGTGAGACAAATGCGCGCGGCGGCTAGTGCGCTGCTTCCCGAACCGGCCTCGATCAGCGCGCGGCCCGCAGCAGCCTTGCGCGGCGCTGCGTATTGCGTGCGAGCCCCTTCACCCGATCTCGAAGCATTTCTGCATGGCTGTCTTTACCGTCGTCAACGAAACCGACCTCGCGCATTGGATGCGCCACTATGACCTCGGCGATGTCCTCGATTTCCGCGGCATCCATTCGGGCATAGAAAACAGCAACTTTTTCCTCACGACGACGCGCGGCGAATACGTGCTGACCGTGTTCGAGAAGCTCACGGCCGAGCAACTCCCGTTCTATCTGGACTTGATGCGCCATCTGGCCTCGCACAGCGTACCCGTGCCGGACCCCGTGCCGCGCGATGACGGCGCCCTCTTCGGCCTGTTGCACGGCAAGCCCGCGGCCATCGTCACGAAGCTTGAAGGCGCGGCCGAGCTTGCACCGGGCGTCGAGCACTGCGCGCAAGTTGGCCAGATGCTCGCGCGCCTGCATCTGGCGGGCCGTGACTTTGCGTCCCATCAACCGAACCTGCGCAGCCTCGAATGGTGGAAGGAGACAGTACCGTCGGTTGTGACGTTGGTCAGCGAGACGCAGCGCGAGCTGCTTGTCTCCGAGCTCGCTCATCAGACGGCGTTCTTCGAATCGGCCGACTACGCGGCTCTACCCGGCGGGCCGTGCCATTGCGATCTTTTCCGTGACAATGTGCTGTTCGCGGCGGCGGCATCCGAAACGGGCCATGCGGTACGGCTCGGCGGCTTTTTCGATTTCTACTTCGCCGGCTGCGACAAGTGGCTGTTCGATGTCGCAGTCACCGTCAACGATTGGTGTGTCGATCTGGCGACGAGCCGGCTCGATGCCGCCCGGCTCGAAGCGCTCTTGCGCGCCTATCAGAGCGTGCGCCCTTTCACGCCGGAAGAAAACCGCCATTGGCAAGACATGCTGCGCGCGGGTGCCTACCGCTTCTGGCTCTCGCGCCTGTACGACTTTTATCTGCCGCGCGCGGCTGCGATGCTGCAGCCGCATGACCCCACCCATTTCGAGCGCATCCTGCGCGAACGTATAAACGGCGCCACGACCACGAGCGCATACCCGCTATGCAACTAATCGAAGTTCCCGCGAAGACCGGTTACGTCTGGTACCGGCAGGGCATTTGGCTCTTTCGCCGCAACCCGTTGGCGTTTCTGACGATTTTCTTCACCTACCTCTTTTCAATGTGGATCATCTCGCTCGTGCCGATGATCGGCGGCGTTCTGCCGCTCGTGTGCATCCCGGGCGTGGCGGTCGGCTTCATGGCTGCCTGCCGCGACACAGTGGCGGGCAAACCCGTCTTCCCCACGATACTCGCGGACGGGTTTCGCTCGTACGGCTCAGTGGCTGCACGGCGACTCGTCGAGCTCGGCGGGTTGTATGTCGCGGCAATCGCGTTGGTTTTTGCAATCTCCACCGTTGCCGATGGCGGCCTGCTTTTCCGGGTCATGCTGGGCGCCTCGGGCGTCACGCCGGAAACGCTCGCGAGCAATGACGCAGTACCGCTTGCCGCGCTCGTCGCATTTGTCATCTATGTGCCGGTTGCGATGGTTTTCTGGTTCGCCCCTGTGCTCGCGGCCTGGCACGACATACCGCTGGCCAAGGCGATGTTCTTCAGCGTCATCAGCTGTTGGCGCAATCGCGGTGCGTTCATTGT
>NZ_DATJJF010000088.1:0-11501 GCF_035492435.1 Trinickia sp. | reverse complement strand
GGAAACATCGAAGTGCACTTTGTCGACGAGCACGATCCTCACGTCAATGTGCTCGGTGCAAAGGGGATAGGCGAGGTCGCGTTGGTGGGCGCGGCGCCCGCCATCGCCAATGCCATTTTTCATGCGACGGGCAAGCGGTTGAGGCAGTTGCCCATTCGGATTGAAAACCTGCTCGACGCGCAGTGACGGTGGCATCGCCCGCCGTGCACCGGCGTGTGCGCGAATGTGGCCCGCGTGCGTGGTGTGTCGCGTTATGCGGGGTTACTCCGCAAAGCCAGGTGTTTGCCTGCTATCTCGAATTGAGATGGCATGTATTCGTGCGACTGATCCCCGACAAATCCCTGCGAGCGTTCTGCGAAAGACACCCTGAGGCTCACGACGCCCTCTGCCAGAGATCGGAAGCCAAGGCTTTGTTTCGGAGATACTTAATGGCAAGCGAGAACTGAACGCGCGCCAGATCGCTGAATTGTCCCGGCGCTTTCATGTCAGTCCCGCGATCTTTTTTCAGAGCCTCGTTGAGCTACATCAACACAATGTCGTACTGCTCCTGACTCAAATTCGACTCCACCTGCAGTGACACCGGCTTGCCGATGAAATCGATCAGCATCGCGAGGTGTTGCGATTCCTCGTCCAGCAAAAGATCGATCACTTGTTGAGCCGCCACCACGCGAAATTCGCGCGGGTTGAACTGGCGCGATTCGCGCAGAATTTCGCGCAGCACGTCATAGCAGATGGTGCGCGCGGTCTTGACCTGGCCCTTGCCTTGGCAGACAGGGCAGGGCTCGCACAACACGTGTGCGAGCGACTCGCGTGTGCGCTTGCGCGTCATCTCGACGAGGCCGAGCTGTGAGAACCCGTTGACCGTTGAACGGGTGCGGTCGCGTGCGAGCGCCTTTTTCAGTTCACCGAGCACAGCATCGCGATGCTCGAGGTTCTCCATGTCGATGAAGTCGAGGATGATGATGCCGCCGAGATTGCGCAGCCGCAGTTGCCGCGCAATCATGTGCGCGGCTTCCAGGTTGGTCTTGAAGATCGTGTCGTCGAAGTTGCGCGCACCGACGTAGCCGCCCGTGTTGACGTCGATCGTCGTCATCGCCTCCGTCTGATCGATCATCAGGTAGCCACCGGATTTCAGATCGACGCGGCGCGACAGTGCGCGCTGAAGCTCCGTCTCGATATTGTAGAGATCGAACAGCGGGCGCTCGCCGATGTAGTGATGCAGTTTCGCGCTGACGGTCGGCGTGAACTCCGCTGCGAAATTGGCGAGCATCTGGTGCGTCTCGCGCGAGTCGACTTGAATGCGCGTCGTTTCTTCGGACACGAAATCGCGCAGCACACGTTGCGCAAGGTTCAGATCCTGATAGAGCAGGCTCGTGGGCGGCAGGCGCTGCGCCTGCGCGACGATTGTCGCCCACGTCTTGCGCAGATAGGCGACGTCGGCTGCGAGCTCCTCGCTCGTCGCATCTTCGGCAATCGTGCGAACGATGTAGCCACCTTTTTCATCAGCCGGCAAGACGGCCGTCAGGCGTGCGCGGATGGCCTCGCGCTCGGCTTCATCCTCGATCTTTTGCGAAATGCCGATGTGCGGCTCCTGCGGCAAATAGACGAGCGTTCGCCCCGCGATGCTCACCTGCGTCGAAAGCCGCGCGCCTTTCGTGCCGATCGGGTCCTTGATGACCTGAACGGTCAGCGTCTGCCCTTCGAACACCGTCCTTTCGATCGGTTGCGTCGGCGGCGCATGCTCGCCCGCAATGCGCGGATGCCAGATGTCAGCCACGTGGAGGAACGCGGCCCGCTCGAGGCCGATGTCGACGAAAGCCGATTGCATACCGGGTAACACGCGAACGACCTTCCCGAGATAGACGTTCCCGACTCGGCCGCGCGCTAGGGTCCGCTCGATATGCAGTTCCTGCACGGCGCCTTGCTGGATCATCGCGACGCGTGTTTCCTGCGGTGCCACATTGATGAGGATCTCTTCGTTCATCTCTGAATTTTGAAACGCCTTCGGTGGAACACCCTAGAATTCGACGCGCGCCGTGCGCAACAGCTCGGCTGCCTCAAAAAGGGGCAGACCCATAATACCCGAATAGGATCCCTCGATACGTTCAATGAATTCGGCAGCGCGACCCTGGATACCATATGCGCCGGCTTTGCCAAGCGGCTCGCCGCTCGTCGCATAGCGCATGAGCGTGTCGCGCGGTGCGGCGACAAAGCGCACGGTCGAACGCGACAGCGCAGGTGGCAACAGCCGGCCTTCGCCGTCAACGACCGCCAGTGCCGTGAGGACTTCATGCTCACGGCCGGCGAGCCGCTCGAGCATGGCGAGCGCGTGCTCGATGTCAATCGGCTTTCCGAGAATGGCGCCGTCGACCGTTACCGTCGTATCGGCGACAAGAATCGGGGCCAGCGCATGCCCGCCCGCCACGCGTCGCGCGTGCGCCGCTTCAGCTTTGGCAACCGTTACCCGCAGTACGTACGCTTCGGCCGGCTCACCGTCGCGCTCGGCCTCAAGCGCTTCGGCGTCCTCATCCGGACGCGGCAGCAAGAGCTCGAACCGCACGCCGAGCTGAGCGAGCAGCGCTTGGCGGCGCGGGCTTTGCGAAGCGAGATAGACGAACGGAAAAGGGGAAGCGGATGGCGTTGTCGAAAGCATCGGTCTGTCGTTCTCGTGTTGCGCCCGCATGCGCCGCACGAGGCTGCGGCGCGTCAGACGCGATGATATGGATGATTCTGCGTGATGCTCCAGGCGCGGTAAAGCTGCTCGGCCAGCAGCACCCGCACCATGCCATGCGGCAGCGTGAGACTCGAAACGCGCAGCAGCAGTTCCGCGCGCGCTTTCACCTGAGGGTCCAACCCGTCCGCGCCGCCAATCACAAATGCGACGTCGCGCCCATCTTGCTGCCAGCTGGGCAGGGCGTCCGCAAGCTGCATCGTCGTCCAGTCGCGGCCGCGCTCGTCCAATGCGACAACGCGCGCGCCCTTCGGCAGCGCGGCCTCGATGCGCTGTCGCTCGGCTGCCATTACGCTTTGCGCGGTTCGCCCGGCCGCGCGCGGCTCCGGCTTGATTTCGCGCAATTCGATGCGCAACTCGGGCGGCATCCGCTTCGCGTACTCGTCGAAGCCGGCCGAGATCCAGTCCGGCATCTTGTGGCCGACGGCCAGAATATGCAGTTTCATGTCGGGCGTTTCGGGTGCGCTTCGTATCGGAGCGTCGCCATTCGGTTTAGCGGCGCTCCGACCCGGTGCGGCACCGCGCTGGCGAATTCTGCCTGAAGCGCGAAATTCAGCTGTTCTGGGTGCGCCGTTTCGCGGCAGTCTTGCGTGCGGGCTTCGAGGCGCGGGCGGCAGCCCCGCTGCCGTCATCTTGCTCTTCCTCGTCCTCGTCCGCGTCGAGCGGCTCGCTCGCGCGTGCGCCGCCAAACGCGCTCGTGTTCGTCAGCTTGACCCGCACGGGCTTGTCGCCCCAGATCTCCTCGAGGTTGTAGTACTGCCGCAAAGCCGGTTGCAGGATGTGGACGATTGCATCGCCACAATCCACGAGCACCCATTCGCCGATGTCTTCGCCTTCGGTGCTGATGATCTCGCCGCCGGCTTCCTTCACCTTTTCGCGCACGCTTGAAGCGAGCGCCTTGGTCTGCCGGTTGGAGGTGCCGCTCGCGACGATGACGCGATCGAAAAGCTCAGTCAAATGGCTGGTGTTGAAGACACGGATGTCTTGCGCCTTCACGTCTTCAAGACCGTCTACGATCGCGCGTTGCAGTTTGCGAATGTCCATAATTACCGGTGATACAGCTGATGTTTAAGAATATAGCGCCAGACGGCCTCCGGAATCGTCTCGGGGGCCGCCGGTCCCTGCGCGGCGGTGCTCGTTTCTTCGAGCCGCTCGCGCACGGCGGCGCGGATGTCAGTAGCTGAAATATCGAACGCCAGCGTCTCGTCGACGAGCACATGGCCGCTCGGTGTTGCCCGCAGCACTTCAGCGCTGGCCCTGCGCGCCGCGAGCTCACTTGCGAGCGCAGGCGGCGCCGCGGCGATGTCGAAGCCGGGACGCGTCGCCGCGCACACATGCGCGAACTCAAAAAGACGCCGCCAATCGCGCCAAGTCTCGAGCCGCAAGAGTTGGTCCGCGCCGATCAAGAGTGCCAGCGACGCCCCTGCGCCTTCGCGCGCGCGCCAGCGCGCTAGCGTCTCGACGGTGTAAGTGGGGCCGGCGTGCTCGATTTCATCGGTAGCGACCGTCACGGTCACGCCGGGCAATTCGAGCGAGGCCGCCGCCGCTTGCGTCATGGCAAGCCGGTGTCCCGCGTCGGATATGTCCGCCTTTTGCCACGGCTGTCCGGCCGGCAGGAGCACAAGCTCCGTCAGTTGCAGCAAATGCGCGAATCGCTGTGCCAGTGCGAGATGCCCCCGATGAATCGGATCGAACGTGCCGCCGAGCAGCCCGACGCGCCGCGGCAGGGCGGGTAGCCCGGCGTGCACGACGCCCGGACGGACGGCACCGGAAACCGGGCCGGAACGGGACGAGGGCGACGAGTTCAGAGCGTGGTCCTTTATTCGAGCCAGTCGCGCGGCTTCAAGAATTCGCTCGTCAAGCGCGCTTCAGGCGTGCCAGGTTCCGGCTGCCAGTCGTAGCGCCAATGGGCGACGGGCGGCATCGACAGCAGAATCGATTCCGTACGCCCTCCGCTTTGCAGCCCGAACAGCGTGCCGCGATCGAAGACGAGGTTGAACTCCACATAGCGCCCGCGCCGGTAGGCTTGGAATGCCCGCTCATGCTCGCCGTAAGGCGTTGCGCGCCGCTTTTCCAGGATCGGCACATAGGCTTCGAGGAAGGCGTCGCCGACGCTTTGCATCATCTCGAACGAGCGAGCAAAGCCGAGCTCGTCGAAGTCGTCGAAGAAGATCCCGCCTACGCCACGCATCTCGTTGCGATGCTTGAGAAAGAAGTACTCGTCGCACCCGTGCTTGAAACGCGGATAGAGCTCGATGCCAAACGGTGCAAGTGCGTCGCGGCAGACGCGGTGGAAATGACGCGCGTCTTCCTCGTAGCCGTAGCTCGGTGTCAGGTCCATGCCGCCGCCGAACCAGAAGACGGGCGGCTCGCCCGCCTTCGTCGCGGCGAGCAGCCGAACGTTCATGTGCACCGTTGGGCAATGGGGATTGCGCGGATGCATGACGAGCGAAACGCCCATCGCCTCGAAGCCACGCCCCGCGAGCTGCGGGCGCGCGGCGCTCGCCGACGGCGGCAGGGCGTCGCCCGACACGTCGGAAAAGCCGATCCCGCCGCGCTCGATCAATGCGCCGTCTTCGAGAATCGTCGTCACACCGCCGCCGCGCAGCCGCTCGCCAAGCGGGCGAGTCCACGTATCGGCGACGAACGGCTTGCCGTCGAGCGCGCCGATCGCTTCGGCGATGCGGGTTTGCAGACCCTGCAGATAGGCCCGTACCGGCGCGGCGTCGAAACTTGGGGTAACGTCCGTCATCTGCGAGCTCATCAATGCTTGCGGTTCAATGCGCGATGGCCGATGTCACGACGATACTGCATGCCGTCGAACGAAATCTGGTTGATCGCTTCATAGGCAGCCGATTGCGCGCCTCGCACCGCGTCATGCAGCCCCACGACGCACAGCACCCGGCCGCCCGAGGTGACGAGCTTGCCGTCGACGAGCGTGGTGCCTGCGTGGAACGTCATCGCATCGTCCGTCTCAGCGGGAATGCCGGTAATGCGGTCGCCCTTGCGCGGTGTGTCCGGGTAGCTGTGCGCCGCCAGCACGACGCCGAGCGCCGTGCGACGGTCCCAGGCCAGCTCCACGGTGTCCAGGGTACCCGCGATGGCCTGCTCCAGCACCTTCGAAAAGTCGCCCTTCAGCCGCGCCATGATCGGCTGCGTCTCCGGGTCACCCATGCGGCAGTTGAACTCGAGCGTCTTCGGGTTGCCTTCGGCATCGATCATGAGCCCCGCGTAGAGAAAGCCCGTGTAGCGGATGCCTTCCTTTTCCATGCCGCGCACGGTCGGCAGGATGATCTCGCGCATGACGCGTGCATGCAGCTGAGGCGTCACGATGGGCGCGGGCGAGTAGGCACCCATGCCGCCCGTGTTCGGGCCGGCGTCGCCGTCGAGGAGCCGCTTGTGGTCCTGGCTCGAAGCGAGCGGCAGCACGTGCTTGCCGTCCACCATGACGATGAAGCTCGCCTCTTCGCCGGCGAGGAACTCCTCGATGACGACGCGCGCGCCTGCGTCGCCGAGCTTGTTGTCAGCGAGCATCATGTCGACGGCGGCATGGGCTTCATCGAGCGTCTGTGCCACAACGACGCCCTTGCCAGCCGCCAGCCCGTCGGCCTTGATGACGATCGGCGCGCCCTTGCCGTCGATATAGGCGTGTGCAGCGGCAGCGTCGGAGAATGTCTCGTACTCGGCCGTCGGGATGCTATGGCGCTTCATGAACGCCTTGGCGAAATCCTTCGAACTCTCGAGCTGAGCCGCTTCCCGTGTGGGCCCGAAAATCTTGAGGCCGCGCTGGCGGAAGAGGTTGACGATGCCAGCTGCAAGCGGGGCTTCCGGCCCAACCAGTGTTAAGGCGATCTGCTCTTTTTCAGCGAAGTCGGCCAGCGCCTCGAGATCGGTGATGGCGAGGTTGCACAAACGATCATCCTGCGCCGTGCCGCCGTTGCCGGGCGCGACATAGACCATCTGCACGCGCGGCGATTGCGCAAGCTTCCAGGCAAGTGCATGTTCGCGACCGCCGGAACCGACGACGAGTAATTTCATATCCAACATCCCGAAAAACTAAAAGGGCGGCCGGCGGTTAGGCCGGCCGTGAATGCTCGATTCAGAGCGCGAGGCGCAGGCGCGTCCTTCGCTCGATACGCGCCGAAAACGCGCCGCGCAGAATCAATCCTCGATGATCGTCGCGTTTGTAAACACCTCTTGGACATCGTCGAGGTTTTCGAGCGCGTCGAGCAGCTTTTGCATCTTCACGGCATCTTCGCCGGCAAACTCCACTTCCGTTTGCGGCTTCATCGTGACTTCGGCCAGCTCGGCCTTGAAGCTGGCCGTCTCGAGCGCTGCCTTGACCTTCGAAAAATCGTGCGGCGAGCACAACACCTCGATGCTGCCGTCATCGTTCGTGACGACGTCGTTCGCGCCGGCTTCGAGCGCCGCGTCCATCAGCTTATCTTCGGGCGTGCCCGGCGCGAAGAGGAATTGCCCGACGTGATCGAAGAGGAACGACACCGATCCGTCGGTGCCCATGTTGCCGCCGAACTTCGAAAACGCGTGCCGCACTTCCGCTACCGTGCGGGTACGGTTGTCCGTCATCGTGTCGACGATGATGGCCGCGCCGTTGATGCCGTAGCCTTCGTAGCGGATTTCCTCGTAGCTGGCGCCATCGACTCCGCCGACGCCGCGCTGGATCGCACGGTTGATGTTGTCCTTCGGCATGTTGGCGTCGGTCGCCTTTTCGATGGCCAGCCGCAATCGCGGGTTGGAATCGATATCGCCGCCGCCCATGCGTGCTGCGACCTGGATTTCCTTGATGAGGCGTGTCCAGACCTTGCCGCGTTTGGCGTCAGCTGCCGCTTTCTTATGCTTGATGTTGGCCCATTTCGAGTGACCAGCCATACCCTTTCTCCGTCGCGCGCGCGACGTGCGCACGCATCATGCGTTCTTCGGTGCGGATCTGCAAATCGAATCGGCGAACCCTTGGATCGGTCGCCATGTCGAGCGGCGCGGCGCTTTGCGTGAACTGAACTGAGCGACCAATGCTAAGCGCGCCGCTCGAAAAGCAGACAAGGATTTTACCACGCCGCCCGCGCGCCGCCGGCCCGGATTGCACGCGGTGGCATGCGGCGCGTCGCCACGATGGCCGCACGCGCATACGCATCCCACCCGCGCGGTGTCGTTGGCTCATGATCGGGCGAAACGCCAACACGTTCATCAGTTCTTTGTGCCGAAGAGCCGATCGCCCGCATCGCCGAGCCCCGGCACGATGTAGGCATGCTCGTTCAGGTGCGAGTCGAGCGCGGCGACGAAGAGCTTCACGTCCGGGTGCGTGCGCTGGAACACGTCTACGCCTTCCGGGGCCGCCACGAGGGCGAGAAACTGAAGGCGCTCGCCGGGCACGCCACGGCGCTTGAGGATGTCGACAGCGTACGCGGCCGAATGGCCTGTCGCGACCATCGGGTCGCAGACAATGAATGTGCGGTCGTCGACGTCGGGTAATCGCACGAGGTATTCGACGGGGCGGTGGGCCTCGTCGCGGTAGATGCCGATATGGCCGACGCGCGCTGACGGGATCAGCTCGAGGAGTCCATCCGACATGCCGACGCCCGCTCGCAGTATCGGTACGATGGTAAGCTTTTTGCCTGCGATAACCGGTGCGTCGATCTCGACGAGCGGTGTGGCGACCCGCTTCGTTGTGATTGGCAGGTTGCGCGTGATCTCATAACCCATCAGCAGCGTCAGTTCGCGCAGCAGATCGCGAAACGTGCGTGTCGACGTCCCCTTGTCGCGCATGTGCGAGAGCTTGTGCTGAATCAGCGGGTGATCGAGGATGAAGAGATTGGGAAAGCGGCTGTCCTGTTTCATGAGGGCGGGACGAGAGGCTCGGGTGGTGTTCGTAAGTGTACCGAAAGAAAATGTGGCGAACGACGCCTTTCGGGAAATCCCGCATCTCGAGGGAGTGCAAGGTGGTGGAGGCAGTAAAGGCCTCGAATCTTCTAAAATCGCGAGCTTGATTACTCGATTTTGCAACGTCAGGAGATCAAGTCATGGATATGGGCATTGCAGGCAAGACGGCGCTCGTATGCGCCGCGAGCAAGGGGCTTGGGCGGGGATGCGCCGAGGCGCTCGCAGCCGAAGGTGTCGAACTCGTCATTGTGGCCCGCACTGCCGAGACGCTCGAGGCGACTGCGGCCGAGATTCGCGCGAAGACCGGGGTCAAGGTCCGCACGCTCGCCTGTGACATCACGACACCCGCTGGCCGCGAAGCAGCGCTTGCCGCGTGCCCGGCGCCGGACATCCTCGTCAACAACGCGGGCGGCCCGCCGCCGGGGGACTTTCGCCAGTTCACGCACGACGACTGGATTCGCGCGCTCGAAGCCAACATGCTCACCCCGATCGCACTGATCCAGGCGACTCTCGACGGCATGATCGCGCGTGGCTTCGGGCGCATCGTCAACATCACAAGCTCGGCAGTCAAAGCACCGATCGACGTGCTTGCGCTCTCGAACGGCGCACGCTCGGGGCTGACGGGGTTCGTCGCCGGCGTGGCGCGCAAGGTGGCTGCGCACAACGTGACGATCAACAACCTGCTGCCGGGCGTGTTCGATACCGACCGGGTGAGCGCGACGTTTGCCGCTCAGGCGCAAGCGAAAGGCATCGGCGTCGAGGAAGCGCGTGCCAAGCGCATGTCGAGCATTCCCGCCGGCCGCTTTGGGGACTCGGCGGAGTTCGGCAAGGCGTGCGCGTTCCTGTGCAGCGCGCATGCGGGCTATATCACGGGCCAGAATTGGCTCATCGACGGCGGTGCGTATCCCGGAACGTTCTGACCGCACACCGAGCGGGATGCCGAAACACTGACTGATTGCAAAGGAGCCACGGCTTGAACAGGAGCAACGATATGACGCCCTGCGTCGCGTTGATCGCGCACGATCACAAGAAAAACGATATCGTCGCCCTCGCGGGTGAGTATGTCGAGTTGTTGCGTCGTTGCACGCTTGTCGCGACGGGTACGACAGGTGGCCGCATCGCCGATGCGCACGGGCTCACGGTCGAGCGTACGCTTTCCGGGCCCTACGGTGGCGACTTGCAGATTGGCGCGCGGCTGGCTCAAGGCGAGGTCGACATTGTCGTCTTCCTGCGCGATCCGATGACGCCGCAGCCGCACGAGCCCGATATCAATGCGCTCGTGCGTGCGTGTGACGTTCACAACGTGCCGTGCGCGACGAATGTCTCGACGGCGCGCATGATTCTCGATGCGCTTGCCCGGCGAATGAATGGAGACGCTTGACTCGTCGACGATCCAACCGCGACGCATGGATACCCCTGAACCCCACGAAGGAGAACACGATGGCCAAGGCAATTCGAATTGAGCAAGTCGGCGGACCGGAAGTGATGCAGTGGGTCGACGTCGAAGTGGGCGAGCCCGGCGCAGGCCAGGTCCGCGTCAAGCATGAGGCAGTCGGCCTCAACTACATCGATGTCTATTTCCGCACAGGCCATTACCCAATGCCGTTGCCGGCAGGGCTTGGGATGGAGGCGGCCGGCGTCGTCACCGCGACGGGCCCGGGGGTGACGAGTTTCAAGGCGGGCGATCGTGTTGCCTATGTTGCTCGACCACCCGGTGCCTACGCGGAGGAGCGCGTGCTCCCGGCGGACGCGCTCGTCAAGCTGCCCGATGCGATCTCGTTCGAGGATGCGGCCTCGGCGATGCTCAAAGGTCTTACGGCGCAGTACCTGGTGCGCCGCACCTATCGGGTGCAGCCGGGCGACACGATCCTGATCCATGCGGCGGCGGGCGGCGTCGGCCTCCTTGTTTGCCAGTGGGCGAAGGCGCTTGGCGCCACAGTGATCGGAACGGTCGGCTCTGATGAGAAAGCTGACTTGGCGAAGGCGCATGGCTGCGACCACCCGATCATTTATTCGCGCGAAAGCTTCGTTGAGCGCGTGAAAGAGATTACCCACGGCTCGGGCGTGCAAGTCGTCTACGATTCGATTGGCAAGGACACCTGGAAGGGCTCGCTCGACTGCCTGGCGCCCCTCGGTTATTTTGTCTGCTTCGGCAGCTCGTCGGGGCCGCTGCCGCCGATCGACGCGTCGGAACTCTCGAACCGCGGGTCGTTGTACTTCACGCGGCCGACGCTTTTCAGCTATATCGCCAAGCGAGAGTGGCTCGATTCGATGGCAGCCGAGCTCTTCGACGTCATTGCCTCGGGCAAGGTCGAGACGAACATCAGGCAGCGCTATGCGCTAAAGGATGCTGCCGAGGCCCATCGCGCGCTGGAAGGGCGCAAGACGACCGGGTCGACAGTTCTTGTTCCCTGAGAAAGCGAAGGCAATGGGCTTGCGCCGAGCAGCGCCGCATTGTCAAGTGGGAGCTTGACGCAGCAAATCGTGACCTTCGTCGTGCGGCTGGTTCCGTACGCCGGTGTGTTCCGTGCGCGTCAATTCACGGGGAGCACACCGGCCATTCCCAGCGGAAGACCGCACGAATGAACGACGCGGACCTCGTCAAGCGCGTGCGCCTTCTCCCGTTGCGTGCGAGTGGTCGGGCTCAAGGCTAGCCGTATCGGGAAGCTCACCATGCAGACGCGCTTGTTCGTTCTCGGTAAGCGGTGCCAAGCTGGCTGCCAGTTTTGCTGCTCTGGCACTGGCTTGCGCGCCTGCCGTCGCGTTGGGCGGCAGAACTGAGTCCACGTAGACTCTGCGGCCGCGCGGCGAGTTGCCGAATCTGATCGACACCGGGCGCGTCATATGGGCCAGATTGCCGAGCGGGCCGGCG
>NZ_DATJJF010000087.1:0-11991 GCF_035492435.1 Trinickia sp. | reverse complement strand
CGAACCAGATGCCACCGGTTTGCTGCAAACCATCCTTGATCGCTACGGCGAGACCGCCTGCCGCAGCCTTGCGCGGATCGGCAACACGATTGGAAACCACTACAAGACGGCCCACTAGGTCTCCTTTAAAAGACGGGAGTGATTCGTGAGCGGCATGGAAGATTGTTTCTTGCCGCGAGTCTGGTCCCCTTATCGCTGTTTTGTTGCGTCGGCCCCTTGCCTTGGTTCTTATCTTTTTTGCGTCTCGCCTGCCGTATCACGACGGCCTGCGATGGCCCCCCGAGTGACTAAAGCACTTGAGTCGGAGCCGGCACCACGCTGTCATTTATCTCGAAATTAGGCTCCAGATGCTAACACATACCTCGACGAACGGCCATTTTGCGCCCTGAACGGAGGCTTGGAAGCACGACCGCAAGCTGCGGACCCGCGCTTCAAGAACTCAAATACCGAGCACCACGCACGTCGGGTTCGTCTTCTTTGAACCCCAGGATCGTGAAAAGCTGTCGCTCAGCTTTTTATCTTGCGCGCGCGGACTTCGGCTGTGCCTTTCCACTCGCCGTGACCCTACTGTCGGCGAGCTCGGGCAGGTCGGGCAGCAACGCCGGAACGCTCGCCAGAAAGGATTTCACGCTCATTTCAATCACCTTCTTGACCGGCATCGGATTTTCGTTCGCGTAGATTCGACGACGAATGGCCAGGTGGGAAACAGCGCCATGCAAGATCCAGCCGATTTCCGCGAGTTCGTCCGGGTTCGCGGGAACGCCCTTGCGGGCATCGTATGCCACTTCCGTGACGACAATCTCCAGCGCGTGCGCGACGATCGCATTCGTATACGTTGACGCCATCCGCAGGTCCGCCAACGAGGAGTACAGAAAAAGTCGCAACCAGCGCCGCGTCATCACGGTCTCATAGTAATCCCTATAGAACGTCACAAGCCGCTTCTCGAGCGGCACAGAGCGGTCCTTCAGTTCGACGAACCACATCGCCTTGAAGATGCCGGCAACTTCGCGGTTGTACACCGCCTCTACGAGTGCCGCTTTGCTCGGAAAAAGGCTGTACAGAAGCCTTTGAGAAATGCCGCAAGCTTCCGCAATCGCGCGCGTCTGTGCATTCAGGCCATGTTCGGCAAAGTAATCGGCCGCCTTCGACAATACGAGCGCCTGACGTTCCGCGCGTGGAAGCCGCTTCGGCCCCGTCTTCGCCGCGGCCTTGCCGCTGGTTTGCCCGGGCGCTGCATGCAGACCCGGCTCCGCCGACTGTTTCGTCTTGGACTTCATGTTTCTCCAGATACTTGCTTCAAATTTCGGCCTTACAAGAAGTCGTCGTATGACGACTTCTTGTAAGGCTTGCCCACGTATCACCTGCTGTAATGGATTGCGACCGCGCCACCGCATCAGCGATGGCCGGCGCCATATCCGATGCCATTATGGCAGCCTCGCCCCGGCCTCGCGTACGGCTGCCCAGATGGCCAGACAAACGCTCCGCAACTCCACCGGCCTCGAACCTGACGCTGCGAGACGGCCATAAAACGGGCAATCCGCCTACAAAACTCCTCATCTGACGATATAGGCTGCACGTCTTGGGCGAGCGATAAGTACTGCGTCCTAACCGCACTACGTCATTGATATGTAAGGATTTGAAGCTGGGGATGCCAAGGTACCACTGCTCTGACGCAGACAACGGGTAGAATTCACAAGTCGTCAATTGACGAGTTTGTTCGAGCATACTTTTGCCAACGATTGCCACAAAGTCGAGCGACCATGAGGAGACTCAGTGCCGCGGCACGCGGTACGGTGCGAATGATGGATGAATGCGTAACGTTCGCAACGGTGCTCGACAATGAAACGCGCCAATGGCTTGGCACCTATCGCGGTCAGCCGACTTCGATCGGCCTGCGTGCCGAAGATATCGGCGAAGAGGCGCGCGATGCGGGATTTCTCATTGCAGACAAGATCGCGTCGCTGCCTCCCGTAGGTTCCGATCCGTTCATTGGGGTGCGCTGCGCCAACGAGCCGATGTTCTTCTGTATCGGCACTGAGCGGACTTCCACGCTCGGCGAGCGCGTATCAATTTCATTGAACCGTCGCCGCATTCACCCGTTCGATCAGGTGAGCGGCACCAATTTGCGTGGGTTTGCATGAAACCGGCTGCTTTTTCGTATCACCGCCCGCAATCGCTTGACACCGCGCTGGCCCTACTTGCCGAGTTCGGCTACGACGCGAAAGTGATCGCCGGCGGTCAATCACTGGGGCCAATGATGAACATGCGTCTTGCGCGGCCAATGCATGTCGTCGATCTGGCTGGACTGCCCGATTTGACCGGCATCGAGCGAGGCCCCGACGCATTGCGCATCGGTGCAATGACGCGCCACCATGATGTGGCTACGAGTGCGGACGTCCGCGCCGCCTGCCCTCTGTTGTCCGAGGCCGTCTCCACCGTCGGTCATTATGCGATCCGCCAGCGCGGCACGCTCGGCGGCAGTCTCGCGAACGCCGATCCGGCCGCGCAGATACCACTGATCGTCCGCACGCTGGGTGCGTGGATCGACGTCGCTGGTCCCGCAGGACAACGGGAGATTGCAGCGTCCGACTTCGTCGTCGCACCGATGACGACAACACTCGAACCCGAGGAAATCATTACGGCGGTGCGCTTTCCATGTCTACGCGCCACAGAAGGCTACGGCTTCGAACTCTTCACTCGCCGCCATGGCGACTTCGCCATCGGTGCCTGCGCGGCCACAGCGGTTGTCGAAGCAGGATGCTTCACTCATTTACGCATCGGTGTCGGTGGCGTCGACGATGTGCCCGTGGGTTTCGAGGAGATCTGCGCCAAGTTTATCGGCGAAGCCGCCGATACCACGACGATCGATCGTATCGCCGCACAAGTAACGGCGAGCATCGCGGTGCGCGATCAAGCAGGCGTCAGCGCCGAATACCGGCGCGAACTGGTTCATGTCCTCACGGCGCGTGCGCTTGCACGTGCCTGCCGGCATCGCTCATGAAGGCTCATGGAAACAACAGTCATTCATCTACAAGTCAACGGCGCAACCCATGAAGTGCGTTGCGAGCCCCGCAAACTGCTATCCGACGTGCTGCGCGAGGACTGCCGGCTGACCGGTACGCACGTGGGATGCGAACACGGCGTATGCGGCGCATGCACCGTGCAGATCGACGGCAAGCCCGTTCGTTCGTGCTTGATCTACGCCGTGCAGGCCGAAAACGTGTCGATCGAGACGATCGAATCGCGCGCGAAAGGCACACGCCTATCCGCGCTACAACAGGCAATGCATGAGTGTCATGGTCTGCAATGCGGCTTTTGCACACCCGGTATCGTCATGACGTTCGACGCCTATCTGCGCGAATACCCCAACCCCACTGCCGACGAGGTGCGCGACGTGCTCTCGGGCAACCTGTGCCGTTGCACCGGCTATCAAAACATCGTGCAAGCAGTGCTGCTGGCGGCCGAGCGGTTGCGCCTCGGAGGCGCCGATGTCTGAAACGACCTTCCGCTACCTCAATCGTGCCGTTCCTCGCACAGAGGACTATCGGCTCTTGACCGGACACGGCCGCTATATCGACGACATCGAAATTCCCGGTGCACTGCACGCCACTTTCGTGCGATCGCCGCACGCGCATGCACGGATCGCGTCCATCGATGCCAGCGAGGCGGAAGCGATGCCCGGCGTCGTCGCCGTGGTAACCGGTCGCGATCTGGCGCAATGGACGACAACGTTATCCGTTGCGCCCCCGATCGAAGGGCTGTACCCAGTCGAAGTCGCAACGATGCCCGTCGACGTTGTCCGCTTCCAGGGTGATATCGTCGCCTGCGTGGTCGCTGTCGACCGCTATTGCGCGGAGGATGCGGCCGAATCTGTCCAGGTCGAGTACGATCCGCTGCCCGCCGTAACCGACATGTGGCAAGCACTCGAACCGGACAGCGCCCAAGTCGACCCGAAAGTGCCGGGCAATCTCGTATCGCATCAGACCTTCGTGCATGGCGATCCGACCGACGCTGAACGACGCGCACATCGCGTCGTGGAGGCACGGTTCAGCCAACAACGGCAAACGCACGTGCCCATCGAGACGCGCGGCTGCGCCGCGTCGTGGGACGCCGGGCGCAATCACCTCACCTTCCATATCGGCACACAGGCGCCGCATCCGTTGCGCACGCAGCTTGCCGCGCGTTTGACGCTCGACGAGTCGCAGGTGACTGTCATTTCGCCCGACGTGGGCGGCGCATTTGGTCAGAAGATTGTGCTGTACCGCGAGGAACTGACTGTCGCGGCGCTCGCACGGCACCTGGGCCGCCCGGTGCGCTGGCGTGAAGACCGCTTGGAAAACCTCACCGCCTCGGCCAATTCGCGCGAGGACTTTTGCCGTACGCGCGCGGCCGTCGACGAAAACGGCAAGCTGCTGTCGCTGGCGCTCGAGATGCGCGAGGACTTCGGGGCATATTGCTTTTTCCCGGCCAACTATCTCGCGCGTGTTGTCGCGATGATTCTGAGCGGACCGTATCGGCTCGACCACTACGCGTACGACGTCAAAGTCGTGCTCAGTCACAAGGTGGGTAACGCGCCGATGCGTGCGCCGATGTCGATCACGAGCTGGGTGATGGAAGGCACGATGGACGCGATCGCGCGTGAGCTTGGGCTCGATCCGATGGACGTTCGCCGCCGCAACCTGGTCAAGGCAGAGCACCTGCCCTATCGGATGCCGACAGGCGAAGAACTCGAGGACATCACGCCGAGCGAAACGTTCGAGGCAGCGCTCTTAGCCATCGACTACACCGGCTTTCGCGTGCGCCAGCGCGAAGCGCGCGAGCAAGGCCGTTACCTCGGGCTAGGGCTTTGCAATGTCGTGGAGCCGACGACCTACGGCTCGCGGTTTTATAAGGCAGCGGGCATTCCGGGCTCGGGCCACGAGGCGGGCTGGATCCGCATCGAACCGAGCGGTGTGGTCAACGCGTCGGTCGGGCTCGGGCCGACCGGTCAAGGCTACGAGAGCGCGATGGCAAACGCCGTGGCCGAAGGGCTCGGTGTCGCCCCCTCGCGCGTACGCATCCACATGGGCCACACGGACATCGCGCCTTACGGGATGGGAAGTCGCGGCGCGCGCAGCGGGACGGCCGGCGGCGGCGTGCTGTATCTGTGCGCACAAGAAGCGCTGCGTAAGGTCCTTGCCATCGCAAGCGAGCGGCTCAAGGTGCCGACGACCGAGTTGCGCATGTTGGAAAGCCGCATCGAGCGGTTCGTTGGCGGCACGTGGGCCGACGCTGCACTCACGCTGACCGACATTGCGCGGCAAGCGTATCTCGATCCGACTTCGCTGCCGGCGGGACTGACGCCAGGGCTCGAGTTCCATCTCACCTACGATCCGCCGCCGATGACCTATTCGAATTCGGCACACGTCTGTGAGATCGAGCTCGATGTCGCGACAGGTTCGCTGCGGATTCTCCGCTACCTCGTCACGGAAGACTGCGGAACGTTGCTGAATCCGACGGTCGTCGAAGGTCAGCAGCACGGCGCGATCGCCATGGGCTTGTCGGGCGCGCTCTTCGAGCATGTGCACTACGACGAAACCGGCCAGAACACCACGGGGTCACTGGCGGACTATCTCGTTGCGACGGCCACGGACCTCCCCGAGATCGAGATCATCCCGATGCATACGCCGAGCCGCTCGACGGCTGCCGGTATCAAGGGCATGGCCGAAGGCGGCGTCATGGGCGCGCTCGGGGCGATCACCAATGCGCTCAATGATGCACTGACGCCATTCGGCGTCGTCGCCGAACAGCATCCTTTGACGCCGATGTACGTTCGCGACCTCTTGCGCGAGAAGCTGTAGCCTGCCTCGAACACTGTTACTGATTCACCGAATCCATTTACGGGACCCACGCTGAAATGAACAACCCACCTTCAGCCTTGCCGAATGTCGGCTTTATCGGCCTCGGCATCATGGGAGCGGCCATGGCCGCGCGCCTCGCCGCGGCCGGCTACCCATTGCATGTCTACAACCGCTCACGCGAGAAAGCCGAGCCGCTGCTTGCACAGGGCGCGCAATGGCATGACACACCGGCATCGCTTGCAGCGAATGTGCAAATCATTGTGACGATCGTCGGACGGCCCGATGACGTTCGTGGCATCTATCTTGGCGAGAACGGGCTGATCGCACACGCGCAGCCGGGCTCGATTTTGATCGACATGACCACGTCAAGCCCAGAGCTCGCGCGTGAATTGGCGGATCAGGGAACGCAACGCGGCGTCGACATTCTGGATGCACCTGTATCGGGCGGTGAGATCGGTGCACGAGAAGGCCGACTGTCAATCATGGTTGGCGGCCACCCCGATGTACTCACGCGCGTCGAACCGATGCTGCGCTGCCTCGGCACGAACATCGTGCTACAGGGCGGCCATGGTGCCGGCCAGCATGCCAAGCTTTGCAATCAGATCGTTATCGCCTCCACGATGCTGGGCGTTTGCGAGGGGCTCGCTTATGCCAAACGCGCCGGCCTCGATCCATCGACGGTGCTCGCATCGATCGGTAGTGGAGCTGCGGGCGGATTCTTGCTGAACAACCTTGGTCCGCGCATGGCGCGCGGCGATTTCTCTGCCGGCTTCTTCGTGGAACATTTCATCAAGGATATGGGCCTCGCAGCAGACGAGGCACAGAGGATGCAATGCGAGTTGCCGGGGCTCGAGTTGGTGCAGCGCCTCTACGATGAACTCGCCGATGCAGGTCACACCCGCTCGGGCACGCAGGCGCTCTTTGCGCTCTACGACAAGGACCACGTGAAATGAAGCTGACAGACAGCTGCGCGTTGCCCGCACGCCCCGAGGTGGTCTGGGCTGCGCTGAACGACCCCAAGGTGTTGTGTGCGGCACTGCCAGGTTGCAAGTCGCTCGAGATGCGCGACGAGCAGCATTTCGAATCGACGATACAAGTGCGCGTCGGTCCGATCGCAGCAACGTTTCGGGGCGAAGTCGAATTGGCCGACCTCGATGCGCCTCGCGCCTACACGCTGATTGGGCGCGGCAACGCGGGGGCAGTCGGCTTCGCGGCAATGAAGGCGCGCGTCAGCCTCGAGGCACAGGGCGATACAACACTGCTGCACTACGATGCCGAAGTCGAAATCGGCGGCAAGTTGATGAGTGTCGGCGCGCGTCTGATCGAGTCGGTCGCGGCAAAAAACATCGAGTCGTTTTTCAAGGCCTTTGCCCGGCAACTCGAAGAAAGCACCGCCGGTGCGGCGCCTCAAGCCGTGGCGACAACGGCAGGCCCGGCTGTCGAGGCAGTCGCACAAAGCAACGACACGGCAGCCGCGAAACCGGATGCCTCGGGCCACACCGGGACCGCGGTTGAACACACCGCGCCGGCTGCTGCCTTTACCCGGCCGGGAGCGGTGATGAGCGTTGCTGGCGATGCGCCGCAACGCCGAATGATATGGGCAGTGGGTGCGGCCGCCGGAGTGACGGGCTTTGCAGCCGGGGTAGGAGGCTTCGTGATCGGCTTCCTCTTTGCACACGCTGTCTAACGCGCAATCAGCAAGCCGCACGGCAGGGCATCCGTCACAGATTTGATGTTGGCTTGCTCGGCTGGGACGCCGAGCAAGCACACGGCAGCGCAATCGCCGCTGCGGTGCACTTTTTCGTTTTAGGAGAATCGCTATGTTGGTTGAAATGCGGACCTATCAGATCACCGCGGGCAAAGTCCCGGAGTTTCTCGCCATCTATGAGCGTGAGGGGCTTGGCATCATCACCCGGTATGCGCGCCTTCAGGGTTGCTGGACGAAAGACTCCGGCACGCTGAATTCAATCGTTTTCTGCTGGGCTTACGACGATTACGCACACCGCACCGCCCAGCGCGCGAAGCTTGCTGCCGATCCCGAATGGCAAGCTTTTACGCCGCGCATTCTGCCTTACCTCGTGCATCAGGAATCGGTGTTTCTCGCACCCACTGCGTTTTCACCGAAGGTCTGAACGAGTCGTAGCATGATCGGCATTTTTTCAAGCGAGGCAGCAATGATCGACGCAGCACTGATCGACCAGATGAAATCCTGGCGTCATAACTTGCATCAACACCCGGAGACTGCATTCGAAGAGGTTTCTTCGGCGCGGTTGGTCGCCTCTGTGCTGCGCGACTTCGGGTACGAGGTCCATGAAGGGTTGGGAAAGACGGGCGTAGTCGGTACGATGCGGCGCGGCGCCGGGCGCACGATCGGCTTGCGGGCCGACATGGATGCGCTGCCAATGGGCGAATTGAACGAGTTCGCGCACCGTTCATGCCATCCCGGCAAAATGCACGCGTGCGGTCACGACGGGCATACGGCCATGCTGCTCGGTGCAGCGGCATTGCTCGCGCGGGATAACAGCTGGAGCGGCACATTGCACTTGATTTTCCAGCCGGCGGAGGAAACGGCGGGCGGCGGTCGGGTGATGGTGGATGAGGGTTTGTTCGAACGCTTTCCGTGCGAGGCCGTATTCGGGCTTCACAACTGGCCAGGGCTACCGTTGGGCCAGTTTGCCATCAATGACGGGGCGATGATGGCCTCGTTGGACACATTCGAAATCACCGTCGACGGCAAGGGATCCCATGCGGCGATGCCTGAAGAAGGCATCGACGCCCTCGTGTGTGCAAGCCAGATCGTGATTGCATTGCAGACGATCGTGAGCCGGCGCGTATCGCCGAAGGAAGCAGCGGTAGTCAGCGTCACGCAGATTCACGGCGGCGAGGCCTGGAACGTCTTGCCCGACAACGCGGTGATACGCGGTACTGTCCGGTGCTTTTCATCGGCCGTGCAGGCACGGATTCGCGAGCTGATGCAAGAGATCAGCACGACGACGGCGCGCGCGCATGGGGCAAGCGCCACGTTCAAGTATTTCGAAGGTTACCCGGCGACCATCAACGAGACATCGGCCACCCAAGTCGCACTGCGCGCCGCGCGCGCGACTGTCGGTGACAGCGCGGCGATACTTGGCATCAAGCCGTCGATGGCTTCTGAAGATTTCTCGTTTATGGCCCGCGTGAAGCCGGCTGCCTATATCTGGCTGGGCGTGGATGGCGCAGTGCCTGGTGCCTCCCTCCATAACCCGCACTACGATTTCAACGATGATGCGCTTTCGATTGGGGCGAGTTATTGGGTGAACGTAGTGAAGGAGTTTGCCAAGGGATCGACAGTGGGCTCCGTTACTGTCTGACGCGCATAGTGAAAGCGTATGCGATCGCACGACAGCCGACGTCTGAACTTTCGGGCAACGCGCTGGGCACTCGTCGTGGAACTGCTGCATCCCGTGCGGCTATGTTACCTCTCGCTGCGACACGCGATCGAGCCGGTCTCTCCTCCTGCCCGAAAGAACCAGCCGCTGCGCGTTCAGGTTATCTTGTGATGCCATGGTTGGGCGATGCACAGCAGCACGCGTCGCCCAACCGGTTCCGGGTCAGACCGGACGCGACACAATCTCGCCCAGAACCGTATCCAGTTCGACCTGACCGCGGGTGACCTCGTCGGGGTGACTTTCGAAATCGATCCAGCCTTCATTGAATCCGTCCAGCATCCGCATCCGTGGCAGCGGATGCTTCATGCCCTCCGAGCGGAAAAGCGCTTCCCAGGTCTGCCTGTCGACAACCTCCGCGCGTACTGGGCGGCCGAGCACGCGGGCAAAGGCCGACGCAAGGTCGTTGGGGCTCACTCGACGCGGGCCTTCGAGCTCGACGATGCGTACGCCGCTCCATGTATGTCGGAGCAGTTCGGCCGCGACGCGGCCTACGTCGGCGGTGGCGACCATCGGCACGGGCTTGTCGAGCGGCCGCAGGTAACTGGCGATGACGCCAGCGTCACGTGCGGACGCAACATCCCATGCGGCGTTTTCCATGAACCAGCCAGGCCGCAGGAACGTCACCGGCATCGGCATCTCGCGCAGTGCCTGCTCCATCAGCGTGCGTTGAGTAAGCAGATTGACCTCACCAGCCTGTGCGCCGATCGTTGACAGGCAAACCACTTTTTCGGGCCGCGCCTTCAGAATCGCCGTGGACACAGCATCGACCACCGCGCGCGCTTCGGGAAACCCGGGCGCCGGATCGAACTCCGAAGGAGGCAGGATGAAGACGCCCGTCGCACCTTCGAACGTGGCGGTGAGCGACGAAGCGTCTTCCATACGGGCCGTCGCAAGTTCGCAGCCGCGCTCCGCCCACGAACCTGCCCGTGCGACGTCGCGCACTACCGCACGCACCGGTTGACCTGACGCCAGAAGCTCGCGGGCCAGTGCTCCGCCGACCTTGCCAGTAATTCCTGTGATTGCATACATTGCTCGTTCTCCATACGTGGAAATGCAGGGTGATGCGATCTACTAGTCGATGTCGGGCATCCCCGTCACCATCTCGTACTGGCTTCCTCAGTCTGTGCGTGTGCTGCAACGGGCAAAGAAATGGCTGCGACGGAAACGATGAAAATGCGGATGTTCATGGCAATCTCCTTTATGGCGAGACGAATGTCTCTATGAGGTGCATTCTGGAGAAGCGACCGTCGAAACAAAATGACATGGATGGCACTAGATAAGTGACCGAAAGTCACCAAAAAGCATGACTGGAATCGGTATCTAGCATTGCCGTCCGACACGGCGTTGCTGCGTGATTCTTCAGTCGATCACTTGCGATCAATCACTCGTGGTGGCCCGAGCAACCATGAAATCCAGTAGCGAGAATCTGTCTGGTGGGATTAACGTGTTCGCCGCCGTAGTCGATGCGGGGACGTTTGCGGCCGCTTCGGAAGTGATAGGAATGTCGCCGCCGGGCGTCAGTCGGGCGATCGCAAGGCTGGAAACGAGGCTGAAGATCCGGCTCTTCAACCGAACGACGCGCTCCGTCTCCCTGACAGAAGAGGGCCGCCGTTTTTACGAGCAGGTGATGCCCCACCTCGCTGGGCTAGAGGAAGCAGCCGCTGCCGCCGCAGGCGGCGCGTCGACTGTGCGCGGAAAGCTGAGAATAAATCTGGATCCCATCCTCTACCGCACAATTCTCGGGCAACAGCTTGACCGGTTCATGGACGCACACCCCGACCTCGAAATCGAGTTCATCGCGCGAGACAGTCTTGGCGATCTCGTCATGGACGGCTTCGATCTCGCCCTGCGATTCGGCGAGCCCAAAGCATCTACTTTGGTCGCGCGAAAGCTACTCGATAGCGGTGTTGTTACGGTCGCCGCCCCAGCGTACGTCGCTCATTGGGGACGCCCCGCAAAACCAGAAGACCTTGAAAGCCGAAATCACAGATGCCTCGAATTTCGTAACCCGGAGACCGGCAAGCCGTTCCCCTGGGAATTCCATCGCAAGCGCAAACGCATTATGGTTGACACCCGGGGGCGCCTCACGGTCAACGATCCCAGCGCGCTTCTCAACGCATGCCTCGCCGGTTCCGGAATCGCACAGATGCTGCTTCTCGGTGCCGAGCATCTGATTGCGGAGGGCCAATTGATCAATCTCTTTCCCGATTGGGCAGACGAGCGGTATCCCTTTTACGCCTACTACCCATCGCGGCATCACGTGCCTGCAAAGACGAGAGCTTTTCTTGACTTCGTTGTCAAGCTGACGAGCGAAAACTAGGCCGTCGGCGCGAGCCAGGTGGTGCGATTGCGGCGAACTGGCGAGGCGACTTCAATCGGCCGATTAGCCATCGTTAGCGGTCTTCCATAATCCGGCCACGAATGTCGATTTTTGGCCGAACCCCGACACACGACAAATTCTGAAAGGCATTCCTTTCGAGCGGCGCCGGGTACGGACCTCTCACTGGCCTGGAAGGGCACTGTCACCCGAGCTGGATCGGCTGCCCGTGGGGGGTATGGCGCGCAGCGACATCCCACGCATCGCGACGCTGCCGGAGCACGTCGTCTGTCACCAGTCCCTTGATGGTGCTGATGCGCTCCAGCGCCGTCAGCCAGTGACTGTAGTAAGTGTTGCCACGGTCCAGGTCACCAGCGGCCTGTGCATCACAGATTGCCTGATTGAG
>NZ_DATJJF010000086.1:0-12588 GCF_035492435.1 Trinickia sp. | reverse complement strand
TCGACCGTCAGCGGCGCGTGATCGCTGAACTTGATGTCGCGAAAGATCGACGTGCTTTTCGCGGTCTGCGCGATGCCGGGCGTCGCGATCTGATAATCGATTCGCCACCCGACGTTCTTCGCGTACGCCTGCCCGCGATTGCTCCACCACGTGTATTGCTCGGGCCGCGTGTCGAGCGTGCGAAAGACGTCGACGTAGCCGACGTCGTCAAAGAGCTGGGTCAGCCACGCGCGCTCTTCGGGCAGGCAGCCTGAGTTTTTCTGATTACTCTTCCAGTTCTTGATGTCGATTTCCTTGTGGACGATGTTCACGTCGCCACAGAGGATGACTTCACGTTCGCGCCGCAATTGCGCCAGATGCGGCATGAACTCGTCCATGAAACGGTACTTGGCCTGCTGGCGGTCCTCACCGCTCGAGCCCGAGGGTACGTAGACGGACACGATCGACAGCTTGCCGAAGCGTGCTTCGACGTAGCGGCCCTCCGGATCGAACTCCTCGCTGCCGAAGCCGATGAGAACGTCGTCCGGCTCATGACGCGCATACACTCCTGCCCCGCTGTAGCCCTTCTTGACCGCGTGCTGAAAATAGCCCGTGAACCCGTGCGGAGCAAGGAACTCCGGCGTCATGTCGTCCTGCGAGCATTTGACTTCCTGCACGCAGACGACGTCGGCGTTCTGCTGTCCGAACCATTCGAAAAAGCCCTTCTTCGCGGCGGAACGAATGCCGTTCAGATTGGCGGTGATCACGCGCAGCATGGTGTTGTCCTATCGTTGTCGGTAACGGTGAGCGAAGCGCCAATTATCGACGAATCGACACATGACATTTGAGGAATCGACGACGGCCCGGCGTGGACGGACTGAGAACCCCACCGCATGGTGTGGGGACGCGCGGCAGCCAGCCGTCAGCGCAATCGGTGTCGCAAGTGGGAATCCGGGTCGGTGTTTGTCGACGCAATCAGGAGCAGCGGTTTCAAACCACCGTAATGCCCTTCAGCGATTCCTTCGCCGGCGGGTACTCGAGCTTCAGCCCCTCCATCACGCGCAGCAACAGCATCGCCACCATCAGATTGCGATGCGACTTGGAATCGGCGGGAACTACGTACCACGGCGCGTATTCGGTCGAGGTGGCAGCGAGCGCGTCGCGATAAGCCACCTGATAATCGTCCCATTGCTTACGCGCTTCGATATCCGCGAGGTCGAATTTCCAGTGCTTGGTTGGATCGTCAATGCGCGCCTGCAAACGCTGGCGTTGCTCGTCCTTGGAAAGGTGCAGGAAGCACTTGAGAATGGCTGTGCCCGAATCGGCCAACAGGGCTTCGAACGCCCGCACGTGCTCGTAACGGCGCTTGAGCTGTTCGCCGCCAAGCAGCCCCTCTACACGTGGCACGAGCAGGTCTTCGTAATGGCTGCGATTGAAGACGGCGAGCTCGCCTGCGGCTGGCACGTGAGGATGCACGCGCCAAAGGAAATCGTGGGCCGCTTCCTTAGGCGTGGGCGCCCGAAACGGCGTAATCCGCAACCCGAGCGGATCGACCTCATGGAACACGGCGCGGATCGTGCCATCCTTGCCGCTCGTATCCATGCCCTGCAAAATCAGGAGAACGCGCTCGCAGCGCTGCGCATGCAGGCGCTCCTGCAATTCGTCGAGCAGCACAGCAAGCTCGGACAAACGCTCGCGATCGGTTTCTTTCGAGCCGGTTGAGAACGGCTTTGAACCCGAGTCGATGTCAGCCAACGAGAAAGCCTGAGCCTTATCGCCGCTCTTGAAGTACGGCACTTTGAAGTCGTCGAGATGCGCGTTTTTCGCCATGCCGCCCTTCCTTTCACTTGTGCTCGTTAGTCCCGCGTGCGCCAAGTCTCGTTGCCACGTCCGCGGGCGACGTCTTCCAACGAAGGTCGCCACCCGCGGACCCTCGCACTCAAGCTGACAGCTTTTTCTTCAAAAGCTCGTTCACCTGCTGCGGGTTGGCTTTGCCCTTCGTCGCCTTCATCGCCTGACCGATCAGCGCATTGAACGCCTTTTCCTTACCCGAGCGGTACTCGTCCACCGACTTCTGGTTGGCAGCCAGTACCTCGTCGATAATCGCTTCGAGCGCGCCCGTATCCGAGATCTGCTTGAGACCCTTCGCTTCGATGATCCGATCCGCCGCGCCCTCGTCAGTCGCCTTCTCCTCCCAGATCGCGAGGAACACCTCCTTCGCGATCTTGTTGGACAGGGTGCCGTCGGCGATGCGCTGCAGCACGAGCGCCAACTGCGCCGCCGACACCGGGCTTTCGGCGATGTCGAGACCGTCGCGGTTCAGTTGCGACGACACCTCGCCCATCAGCCAGTTCGCGACCGTCTTCGCTTGCGCCTGACCGACTTTAGCCACCACCGCCTCGAAGTACGCGGCCATCGCCTTGCTCGAGGTCAGCACCGCCGCGTCGTAAGGCGTCACGCCGTATTGCTCCACGAAGCGATGCTGCATCGCCGCCGGCAGCTCGGGCATTTCGCCCTTCACCCGCTCGATCCACGCCGCGTCGATCACGAGCGGCATCAAATCGGGGTCCGGGAAATACCGGTAGTCGTGTGCGTCTTCCTTGCTGCGCATCGAACGCGTCTCGCGCTTGTCCGGATCGTAGAGGCGCGTTTCCTGAACGACCGTGCCGCCGTCCTCGATAAGCTCGATCTGCCGGCGCACCTCATACTGAATCGCCTCTTCGAGGAAGCGGAACGAGTTGAGGTTCTTGATCTCGGCGCGCGTGCCGAACTCCTTCTGCCCGACCGGGCGCACCGACACGTTCGCATCGCAGCGGAACGAGCCTTCCTGCATGTTGCCGTCGCAAATGCCGAGCCACACCACGAGCGCATGCAGTGCCTTGGCGTAAGCAACGGCTTCCGCGGCGCTGCGCATCTCCGGCTCGCTGACGATTTCGAGCAGCGGCGTGCCGGCACGATTGAGGTCGATACCGGTCATGCCGGCAAAATCCTCATGCAGCGATTTGCCCGCGTCCTCCTCGAGATGGGCGCGCGTGAGCTGAATCGTCTTCTCATACGCGGCCGTGCCGGCCTTTTCGTTGGCCGGCACCTGGATCGTGACCGTGCCACCTTGCACGACCGGGATCTCGAATTGGCTGATCTGATAGCCCTTAGGCAGATCAGGATAGAAGTAATTCTTGCGCGCGAAGATGCTGCGCGGCGCAACCGTGGCGCCGATCGCGAGACCGAAGCGAATCGCGCGCTCAACAGCGCCCCGGTTCATCACCGGCAGCACACCCGGCAACGCAAGATCGACGGGGCAGGCCTGGGTGTTGGCCTCGGCGCCAAAGCGCGTTGACGCACCCGAAAAAATCTTCGAGACAGTGGAGAGCTGCGCGTGCGTCTCGAGACCGATTACGACTTCCCATTGCGACATGTTTCTAGACTCCTGCCGTTGCCGGGGCCTGCGTATGCCAGGCCGTTGCTCGCTGAAACGCATCTGCGACCTGCAGCATCCGGGCTTCGCTGAAATAGTTGCCGATGATCTGCAGGCCCACGGGCCGCTTCGCGCGCGCACCGCCGCCGAACCCACAGGGCACGCTCATGCCGGGCAGGCCCGCGAGACTCACCGAGAGCGTATAGACGTCGGCCAGATACATCTGCACGGGATCGTCGCCTTTCGCGCCGATATCCCAAGCGACCGTAGGCGCAACGGGGCCCATGATCACGTCGCACACCTTGAACGCTTCCTGGAAATCCTGCGCGATGATGCGGCGGATCTTCTGCGCCTGAAGGTAGTAGGCGTCGTAGTAGCCGTGCGAAAGCACGTACGTGCCAACGAGGATGCGGCGCTTCACTTCGGGGCCGAACCCTTCGGCGCGCGACTTCTTGTACATGTCGAGCAGATCCCGATACTCGGCCGCGCGATGACCGTAGCGCACGCCATCAAAGCGGGACAGGTTTGATGAAGCCTCGGCCGGCGCGATGACGTAGTAGACGGGTATCGAAAGCTCGGTCTTCGGCAACGAGACCGGCACGAGCGTCGCGCCAAGCGCTTCGTACTCCTTGAGCGCGGCATCGACGGCCGCGCGGACGTCGTCAGCGAGGCCCGGGCCGAAGTACTCTTTGGGCAGCCCGATGCGCAATCCGGCAAGCGGCTTGCCCGCCGCGCCGTCAGCCGACCAGGTCTCGCCGAGGTGGCGCGTGAAGTCTTCGTCGGGGCGCGCAAGACTCGTCGAATCGCGCTCGTCGAAGCCGGCCATCGCGTTCAGCAACAGCGCGCAGTCCTCCGCACTTTGCGCCATGGGGCCGCCTTGGTCGAGCGACGAAGCGAACGCGATCATCCCGTAGCGGGAGACGCGGCCGTAGGTCGGCTTGATGCCTGTCACGCCCGAAAACGAGGCAGGCTGGCGAATGGAGCCACCGGTGTCGGTCGCCGTCGCCGCCGGCGCGAGACGCGCGGCCACGGCCGCGGCCGAGCCGCCCGACGAGCCGCCCGGCACAGCCTGCGTGTCCCACGGGTTGCGCACCAGGCCAAAAGCCGAGTTCTCGTTCGACGAGCCCATCGCGAACTCGTCCATGTTGGTTTTGCCGAGCGTCACCATGCCAGCTTGGGCAAGGCGCTCGACGACTGTCGCATCGAACGGGCTCTCATAGCCCGCCAGCATCTTCGAGCCCGCCGTCGAATGCCATCCCCGCGTCACGAAAACGTCTTTGTGCGCGAGCGGAATGCCCGTCAGCGGCCCTGCCTCGCCCGCCGCGATGCGCGCATCGGCTTGGCGCGCCGCTGTAAGCGTCTCGTCGGGCGCGACTTCGATGAACGCGTTGAGCTCACCGGCGGCTTCAATACGCTTCAAATAAAGCGTGGCCAGCTCGACGGCGGAGATCTCTTTGGTCGCCAGCGCACTCGCCAGCCCTTTCAAACTCTTTTCATGCATCTCGGATTCGTTCCTGTCGTGGAGACGTTTACTCGATCACTTTCGGCACGAGGTAAAGGCCGTCTTGGACGGCCGGCGCGCTCTGCTGGCTGGCGTTGCGATCGACGGGTTCCGTGACGGCGTCCTCGCGCAGGCGCAGCGCGACGTCCTCGATCTGCTCGATCGGGTGGGCAAGCGGGTCGATACCGGCCGTATCGACCGCCTGCATCTGCTCGACGAGGCCAAAGAACTCGTTGAGCTGGGCAAGCGTGTGCTCGGCGTCGGCATCGGCCAATTCGAGCCGCGCGAGATGGGCGATGCGTTTTACATCGGTCAGGGTCAAAGCCATGCGTCTCACCGGAAAAATGCCGTGCACAGCGCGCCAATGCGTCGCTGCGCCGGTTGTCGAAAACATCGGATAGGCCTTCGACTAGGGGCCCGATTAGCGGAAAAAAGGACCGCTTTTTGCTTCAAATAGGTAGAAATTATAAGGTATCATTATGCGCTCGAAGCAAACCCGGACTGCCCCTCGAAGAGGCCATTCGACGCTCTTTGAAGTCGCCGCCTCGCTCTTGCGGCGCCGGTCATATTCATCGCAGCTTCGCGCTCGCGGTGGCGGTGCCCTCGAATCATCCCATGGGGCAGCCGCTCGCGCTTGGATCCCGAAGCTTTTAGTTCATTATCCGCTGCCGCTGCGGCGCCCTATGGCGAAACACGGCTTTGACGGCGAGACAGGAATTTCATGTTCGGCTTTTTGCGCAGCTATTTTTCGAACGATCTGGCGATCGACCTCGGCACCGCCAATACCCTCATCTACATGCGCGGCAAAGGCATCGTCCTCGATGAACCTTCCGTCGTTTCCATCCGTCAGGAAGGCGGGCCAAACGGTAAGAAAACCATTCAGGCTGTCGGCCGCGAGGCGAAGCAGATGCTTGGCAAGGTGCCGGGCAACATCGAGGCGATTCGCCCCATGAAGGACGGCGTCATCGCCGACTTCACCGTCACCGAACAGATGATCAAGCAGTTCATCAAGACGGCGCACGAATCTCGCATGTTCTCCCCCTCTCCGCGCATCATCATCTGCGTGCCCTGCGGCTCGACGCAGGTGGAGCGCCGCGCGATCAAAGAGGCCGCGCATGGCGCCGGCGCCTCGCAGGTGTACCTGATCGAGGAGCCGATGGCCGCTGCGATCGGCGCCGGGCTGCCGGTATCCGAGGCGACGGGCTCGATGGTCGTCGACATCGGCGGCGGTACGACTGAAGTCGGCGTGATCTCGCTCGGCGGCATCGTTTATAAAGGCTCGGTGCGCGTCGGCGGCGACAAGTTCGATGAAGCCATCGTCAACTACATTCGCCGTAACTACGGCATGCTGATCGGCGAGCAAACCGCCGAAGCGATCAAGAAGGAAATCGGCTCGGCCTTCCCCGGTTCGGAAGTCAAAGAAATGGAAGTGAAAGGGCGTAACCTCTCCGAGGGTATCCCGCGCAGCTTCACGATTTCGAGCAACGAAATCCTTGAGGCGCTGACCGATCCGCTCAACCAGATCGTGTCCTCGGTCAAGATTGCGCTCGAGCAGACACCGCCTGAGCTCGGTGCCGACATTGCCGAGCGCGGCATGATGCTGACGGGCGGCGGCGCGCTGTTGCGCGACCTCGACCGGCTGCTTGCCGAGGAAACGGGGCTGCCCGTGCTTGTCGCCGAAGACCCGCTGACCTGTGTCGTGCGCGGCTCCGGCATGGCGCTCGAGCGGATGGACAAGCTCGGCAGCATCTTTTCGTACGAGTGATGGTGCTCGCGGGCGCCACACAGGCTGTGTCCCTGGCGCCCATGCGCTGAGGGACGCGCCACCGTCCCCCCGCGTTCAATCTCCAGGCGTCGACCATGGAATACAGTCCGCCGCCTTTATTCAAGCAAGGGCCGTCCGCGTTCGCGCGGCTCGTCTTCTTCGTCGTCCTTGCCCTTGCGCTGCTTGTCTCCGACGCCCACTTCAAGACGCTCGAGATGTTGCGCGCGGTACTTGATATCGGCCTGTACCCGTTGCAGCGTGCGGCACTCGTGCCGCGCGACGTCGTGCTCGACGGGGTCAATCTCGTCATGTCCTCGACAACGCTGCAGCGCGATAACAACCAACTCGCCGCCCGCAACCGTCAGCTTTCCGTCGAGGCGAACCGCAGCGCCGCCCTGGCGGCCGAGAACACTCACCTGCGGGCACTGATCAGTCTGTCGCAGCAAGTCGCCGTGCGGACGACGCCGGCCGAAGTCCAGTACGACATGCGCGATCCGTTCACGCAAAAGGTGGTCATCGGCGCCGGGTCGCAAGAGGGCATTCAGAACGGCTCGCCCGTCGTCAGCGAGGACGGCATGGTCGGCCAGATCACGCGTGTCTATCCGATGCAGTCCGAAGTTACGCTGCTGACCGACAAGGATCAGGCCGTTCCCGTTCAGGTCGTCCGCACGGGGCTGCGCGGCGTCGTGTACGGCATGCCCGCGGGCAATACGCTCGAGCTGCGCTTCGTGCCGATCACCGCCGACATCGTTGCAGGTGATGAGCTCGTGACGAGCGGGCTCGACGGCGTCTACCCCCCAGGCTTGCCGGTCGCCAAGGTCGTGCGTGTCGACAAGCTCGCCGATACCGCGTTTGCCCGCGTGATCGGTGTGCCCGTGGCGGCCGTGCGCGGAACGCGTGACGTGCTGGTGATCCATTACGACAGCGGCATGCCGCCGCGCCCCGAGCCGCAGCCGGACCCAGTCTCGCCAAAGGACGCAAAGGGCAAGAAGCCGACAAAGGCGGCGGAAAAGAACACGGCGAGCGAATCGGGCGACAAGGGCCCGGGATCTGCCGAGAAAGGCCCGTTGCAAGCGGGCGGAAAGCCTGCGCAAGCGAGCCCGGCACAGCAGCCAGCACAACAGCCGGAGCAGAAGCCAGTTGCAAAGGCTGCCGCGAACGCGACCGCGACGCAGCAAGCGGCGGTGGCTCCGCGCACGGCATCGGGAGCCACGCGATGAACCGACCGCAATACATTCTGCTGCCGGTCAACCCCTATTTCATTGCGTTCAGCCTTGCCGTGGCGTTCCTGCTGAATTTGATGCCATGGGGGCGGCTCATCGGTGTGCCCGATTTCGTGGCGCTTGTGCTGCTCTTCTGGAACGTCCATCAACCGCGCAAGGTCGGCATGGGCATGGCTTTCGTTCTCGGTCTCTTGATGGACGTCCACGACGCAAGCCTGCTCGGCGAGCACGCGCTCGCCTACACGTTGCTCTCGTATGGCGCCATCACGATTCACCGTCGCGTGTTGTGGATGCCGCGTGGCGTGCAGATGGTCGCCGTCGCACCGTTGCTCGTGGCCGCGCAGCTCGTGCCGTTCGTCATCCGGTTGTTCATGGGCGGCGCGTTTCCGGGCTGGGGCTACCTCGTGCATGGTTTTGTCGAAGCTGCGCTTTGGCCGCTCACCTGCACGCTGCTGCTGCTGCCGCAGCGCCAGCCTGCCGATCCTGACGACACGCGCCCCATCTGAGCGCTTCACGCCGACGACGCATGACCGAGTTCAAGAACACTCAGGAGCAGCTCTGGCGATTTCGCGTGCGCGTGGCGGCCGCGGGACTTTTCGTGCTCGTCTGCTTCGGCCTGCTCGTACTGCGCTTTTTCTTTCTGCAGATCTGGCACTACAGCAAGTACTCGCTGCAAGCCGACGAGAACCGCATCTCAGTCGCGCCCATCGTGCCGAACCGCGGCATCATCACGGATCGCAACGGCGTAGTGCTCGCCCGCAACTACTCGGCCTATACCCTCGAAATCACGCCGTCAAAGCTGGATGACACCCTCAACAATGTCATCGACAAGCTCTCGACGGTCGTCAACATCGACGCCCTCGACCGCCGCCGCTTCAAGAAGCTGCTCGAGGACTCGAAAAACTTCGAAAGCCTCCCGATCCGCACTCGGCTGACTGACGAGGAAGTCGCGCGCTTCACGGCTCAACGTTTTCGCTTTCCCGGCGTCGACGTGCGCGCTCGGCTTTTCCGCCAATACCCGCTCGGTTCCACCGCAGCGCACGTGATCGGCTATATCGGACGCATTTCGCAGCGCGATCAGGACCGCATCGACGCAGCAAGCGACAGCAACGATAGCGACTCCGAGCACTACGATCCGCGGCTCGATGCGAACAACTACAAGGGCACCGATTACATCGGCAAGATCGGCGTCGAACAGAGCTACGAAACCGAGC
Source organism: Trinickia sp. (assembly GCF_035492435.1). Classification (GTDB taxonomy): domain Bacteria; phylum Pseudomonadota; class Gammaproteobacteria; order Burkholderiales; family Burkholderiaceae; genus Trinickia. The sequence goes on along the minus strand of NZ_DATJJF010000086.1, from coordinate 3,491 downwards.
TGCACGGCGTCACGGGCTTCGAGGAAGTCGAGGTCACCGCAGGCGGGCGCCCCGTACGTACGCTATCGCGCACCAAGGCAACACCGGGCAACAACCTCGTGCTGTCGATCGACATCGGTTTGCAGGAAGTGGCCGAGCAGGCGTTTGCCGGCCGGCGCGGCGCACTGGTGGCCATCGAGCCATCGACGGGCGACGTGCTCGCCTTCGTCTCAGCGCCAAGCTTCGATCCCAACGCGTTCGTCGACGGCATCGATCAGCAGAGCTGGGATGCACTCAACAACTCACCCGATCACCCGCTGCTGAATCGGCCATTACATAGCGCCTACCCACCGGGGTCGACCTACAAGCCATTCATGGCGCTCGCGGCGCTCGCCCTGCATAAGCGCACGCCCGATTGGGGCTTCCACGACCCAGGGTTCTATACGTTCGGCGGCCATACGTTCCGCAACGACGTGCCGCAGGGTCAGGGCTGGATCGATATGAACCGCGCGATCATGGTGTCGAACGACACCTACTTCTATATGCTCGCGCACGATCTCGGCGTCAATGCCATCGCCGATTTCATGAAGCCTTGGGGTTTCGGCCAGTTGACCGGCATCGACATTTCCGGCGAGGCGCGTGGCATCCTGCCTTCGACTGATTGGAAGAAGAAGGCCTATCGTAAGCCCGAGCAGCAACGCTGGTACGAGGGCGAAACGATCAGCCTCGGCATCGGCCAGGGCTACAACTCCTTTACGATGCTGCAGCTCGCGCATGCCACAGCAACGATCGCGAACGACGGCGTCCTCATGCGTCCGCATCTGGTCAAGGAGATCGAGAACCCGATCTCGCACCAGATGCAGCTCACCGTGCCAACCCAAAGCGGCCGTATTCCGCTCGTGACGCAGGACGAGTTCAACGTTGTCAAGCGCGCCATGATGTCGGTGACGAGCGATCCGTCAGGCACCGCCTATCAAGTGTTTCGCAACGCGGCGTACCAAGCGGCCGGCAAGACAGGGACAGCGCAGGTTTTTTCGTTGCAAGGACAGAAGTACCACGGTGGCGCGCTTGCCGAACATCTGCGCGATCACTCGCTGTTCACCGCGTTCGCGCCAGCTGACCATCCTCAAATCGCGGTTGCCGTCATCGTCGAGAACGGCGGGTGGGGTGCAAGCATCGCTGGCCCCATCGTGCGGCGCGTACTCGATTACTACCTCGTCGAGCGCAACAAGCCAGGCGCGCTCACCGCGGAAGTGGCGGCCGCAGCCTCAGCGGCCTCCGCCGCAGAAGCGGCCGCGGACCCCGTGATCAGTGCGTCCGAGCCTATTGCCGTCGATCCGCAAGGCAGCAGCGCGACGCAGCCGATCAACGTCGCGCCGGGCTTCAAGCCCCTGCCGCTGCCCGTGCTGCCCGCATCGGCAACCTCTGCCGCGTCAGGTGCGCAACCGACGGCCGCGAGCTCAGGCTTGATGTCGGCGGCGGCAAGCCCTTCGGCATCGGCTCCGGTTCCTGCACCGCCGCCTGTGCCCGAATCCGCCCCTGCGCCCGTTGCCGTCGCACCGGCTCCCGCGTCTCGCGTGAAAGCGGCCGCGCCACGCACTGACCATTAACGGAGAGGGACATGAACGCCGACAAGCGCGTCTGGCTCGAACAGATCAAGAAGATGTTCATCGGCTTCGATCGCCCTCTCGCGCTGATCGTCTTTCTGCTGCTTTGCGTCGGCATCGTAACGCTTTACAGCGCGAGCCTCGACGTACCGGGCCGCGTCGAGGATCAGCTGCGCAACATCGTGCTGACGTTCGTTCTCATGTGGGCGCTGGCGAACGTGCCGCCGGCGACGCTCATGCGCTTCGCCGTGCCGCTCTATACGTTCGGCATTGCGCTGCTCCTCGGCGTTGCACTTTTCGGTATCACGAAGAAAGGGGCAAAGCGCTGGATCAACGTCGGCGTTGTCATTCAGCCGTCCGAGATCCTGAAGATCGCCACACCGCTCATGCTCGCCTGGTACTACCAGAAGCGCGAGACCGGGCTGCGCTGGTACGACTTCATCGTCGGCTTTCTGATACTGCTGGTGCCCGTGGGCCTTATCGCGAAGCAGCCCGATCTGGGCACAGCGATGCTCGTATTCGCCTCGGGCCTTTTCGTCATCTACTTCGCCGGGCTCTCGTTCAAGCTGATCGCGCCGGTGCTCATCGCTGTCGTCATCGCAGCGAGCTCCATCGCCGCATTTCAGGACAAAATCTGCCAGCCCCAGGTGCAATGGCCGTTGATGCACGACTATCAAAAGCATCGCATCTGCACGCTGCTCGATCCCACCTCCGATCCGCTCGGCAAAGGCTTCCACACGATTCAAGCCGTCATCGCAATTGGCTCAGGCGGCGCCGTTGGCAAAGGCTGGCTCAAGGGCACGCAGGCGCACCTCGACTTCATTCCAGAAAAACACACCGACTTCATTTTTGCGGTGTTTTCCGAAGAGTTCGGGCTCGCCGGCGAGCTCGTGCTGCTCGTCCTCTACTCCGCGCTGATTGCACGCGGACTATTCATCGCCGCCAATGGGGCAACGTTCTTCGGGCGCCTGCTCGCCGGCTCGCTGACGATGGCGTTCTTTACCTACGCGTTCGTCAATGTCGGCATGGTGAGCGGCATTCTGCCGGTTGTCGGTGTGCCGTTGCCGTTCATGAGCTACGGCGGCACCGCGCTCACGACGCTGGGCATTGCGATCGGACTCATCATGGCCGTCGGCCGACATAAGCGGCTTATGAAAAGCTGACCGATACGCTGCGGCGCTCATGCGCGAAAGCGTGCGTCAGTCCGTGCAGCACGCTCGGCTCGATCAGGGTCCGCGGGGTCCTTGCAGTGGGTGGTCGAGTTGTGACGACCGCGTTCTGTGAAGTTGCCAGCTCGAGTCCGGTCCCGGGGGCACTCAGATCTGTACGAAACCGGTCGTTTTCGCACGGAGGCCATCGAGTGCATCACTTGGCATGACCGCCTGATTGCCATACGTGGTATCGAAGCGCGACTTCGACGCCCTTGTGGCTAGGGTCCAACAACTCGAGGATCAGTCTGGCTTGCCAAGGCTGAGGCGGCTCGCAATGAAGGTTTTGCGAGCAATGAAGATGTCAACGCGTTCCTAGGCAACTCACGGAACGTTCGGCATGAATCTGAAATTGACACAACGGGCCCTGAAAGCCTGGCAAAACCTTGATGCCAGGCAGTATCGGCAAGTTGCTTCCGTAATCCTTGGACTTTTCGCGGCTTACGTTTGAGCGCTTGGGCACCGAGCGGCCACGACCGCCCGTGGGCGACTGCACAAATTCGGGAATCAACGGTTCAAGAACCGCCCATAACTCCCATGTGTTAGCGGCCTTAACCTAAGGCTGCGCCGGTTTCGACTGTCCTTGCGCCTCGCGACTGAGCTCGCTGCTCAGTTCCTGAAACTTGAGCCGCGCGGCCGGATCCCCCTGGGCGGCAGCCGCCGCGTAGTACGCACGTGCGATGTTGATGTTGCGCGT
>NZ_DATJJF010000085.1:0-15693 GCF_035492435.1 Trinickia sp. | reverse complement strand
GGCGCGGTGCCGAGATCGCCAAGGTAGCGGTGCACCGATAGATCGTCCGAGCGGATGGCGGGGCGCTTGCCCGAGATCAAATCGGCGAGCAGTTGGCCTGAGCCGCACGACATCGTCCAGCCCAGTGTGCCATGGCCCGTGTTGAGAAACAGGTTGGGCACGGGCGTACGGCCGACGATCGGCGTGCCGTCCGGTGTCATCGGGCGCAGGCCAGTCCAGAACGAGGCGCTGGCTGTTTCGCCCGCGCCCGGAAACAGATCGTTGACGCACATTTCGAGCGTTTCGTGGCGAGCCCGGCGCAGGGTGGGATCAAAGCCGACGATCTCGGCCATGCCGCCCACGCGAATGCGGTCGTCAAAGCGCGTAATCGCAATCTTGTATGTTTCGTCCAGTACCGTCGAGACCGGCGCACACGCGGGATCGATGATCGGCGCCGTGATCGAATAGCCCTTCATCGGATAGACCGGAATTTTCACAATGTCGGCGACGAGCCGTGTCGAGTAAGCACCCAGCGCGACGACATAGGCGTCCGCCTGCAGTACTTCATTGCCACAGCGTACCCCGTCGATACGGCCACCGGCCGCGACGAGCGCATCGATCGACGTGTGAAACCGGAACTTGACGCCAAGCGTTTCGGCGAGCGCAGCAAGCCGCGTCGTGAAAAGGTGGCAATCGCCTGTTTCGTCGCCGGGCAGGCGTAGCCCACCCGTCAGCTTGTGCGAAACGGCCGCAAGCGCCGGCTCCGCGCGCGAAAGCTCGGCCGGGGTGAGCAGCTCGTACGCTACGTTGGCTTCATTCAGTACGGCGATGTCTTTTTGTGCGCCATCGAGCTGCTTTTGCGTGCGAAAGACCTGCAGCGTGCCGCCTGTGCGGCCTTCATAACGAATCCCGGTGTCAGCGCGTAGCGCTTGCAGGCAATCTCGGCTGTACTCGGCCAGTCGGACCATCCGGGCCTTGTTGGTCGCGTACCGCTCGGCCGTGCAGTTTTGCAGCATTTGCCACATCCAGCGCAGTTGGAACGCCGTGCCGTCGAGACGGATCGCGAGCGGCGCATGCTTTTGAAACATCCACTTGATCGCCTTAAGCGGCACGCCCGGTGCAGCCCACGGGGCGGCGTAGCCGGGTGAGATCTGTCCGGCGTTGGCGAAACTCGTTTCCAGAGCGGGGCCGGCCTCGCGGTCGATGACAGTGACTTCATGGCCCGCGCGCGCAAGATAGTAGGCGCTAGTCACGCCGACAACGCCGCCACCCAAGACGATAACTCGCATAAATTGCCTTTAGATGCTCATGGTAGTTCCCGTAGCTATACTATTGCCACGAAAGCAGTTTTTGTTACTATTTTTCTTAGATTTTTGGTGTTTATCATGAGAACGCAACGGCAGCCGATCCGCAAGCTGGACAAGCTCGATCGCCATATCCTGAGGGTCCTGCAGGAGGATGGGCGCATTGCCATGAAGGATCTGGCCGAGCGCGTGGGCTTGACGGTCACGCCTTGCATCGAGCGTGTGAAGAGGATGGAGCGCGATGGGGTCATTACCGGCTACCACGCGCACGTAGACCCGGCCCAGCTTGGCGCGGCGTTGCTTGTCTTCGTCGAAATCACGCTCGATCACAAGAGCGGCAACATGTTCGACCAGTTCCGCCGCGAAGTGTGCAAGATTCCTGAGGTGCTCGAATGCCACCTCGTATCCGGCGATTTCGATTACCTGATCAAGGCGCGCATCAGGGAAATGGCCGACTACCGCAAGCTGCTCGGCGACATCCTGCTGCAATTGCCCGGCGCTACTCAATCGAAGAGTTATGTCGTCATGGAGGAGATCAAAGAGACGTTGACGATCCATGTCGGCGATTAAAAAACGCCGCCGACGGGGCGTCGGAAACATTGGACGGTGCGCGCCAAGTCAGCGCAGTCAAGTAGCGTATCAAGATACCTTCAAGATCTCGCATTGAGGCTCGAAAAAGTGCTGCCGCGCTCGACCAACTCGACGATGAGCGGCGACGGTCTCCAGAAAAGCGGATCTTCCTTCTCGAAGCGGTGCAGATCCGCAAGCACGCTGGCCAACCCGAGTGCATCGGCAAACTTCATGGGGCCACCTCGGTAGCGGGGGAAGCCGTACCCATGCACGAGTGCAACATCGACGTCGAGTGGCCGCAAGGCAATGCCCTCGCGCACGACGTTCGCTGCCTCGTTGATGAGGGCGCTCGTGAGGCGCTGCACGATCTCGTCGTCGCTGAAGTCGCGTAGCACAATGCCCCGGCGCTCGCGCTCGGCTTCGATGAGCGCTTCCACCTCGCGATCAGGCATGCCGGTGCGTGAGCCTTCGGCATAACGATAGAAGCCGCGGCCCGTCTTCTGGCCGAACCACCCGCGCTCGCAGAGCCGGTCGGCAATTTCGACGTAGCGCGCTTTGGGGTCGCGCGTGGGCGCACGCCTTTTTCGGGCAGCCCAGCCGATATCGCCGCCCGCGAGGTCGACGACTTGGTAGGGGCCCATCGCGTAGCCGAAATCGCACATTGCTCGGTCGATCTGATACGGCGAGGCGCCGTCTTCCATCAGATAGTCGGCAGCCGTGCGGTAGACGGCGAGCAGGCGATTGCCGATAAACCCATCGCAAACGCCCGCGCGCACGGGAATCTTCGACAGGCGCTTCGCGAACTCGAAGGCCGTCGCGACGACGTCGGCCGCGACGCGAGCCGGCACAACGACTTCAATAAGCTTCATCACGTTTGCGGGCGAGAAGAAATGCAGCCCGATTACATCGGCGGCACGCGCAGTCGAGCCCGCAATCTCGTTGATGTCGAGATAGGAGGTGTTGGTCGCTAGCACCGCGCCTGGTTTTGCGATGCGGTCCAGTTGCGCAAATACGGATTTTTTGACGGCCATGTCCTCGAATACCGCCTCGATCACAAGATCGGCATCGGCAAGCTGGTCGTAACTCGTGCTGCCCGTGAAGCGCGCCATGGCATCAACCTTTGCGTCGACATCGATACGGCCCTGGGCAACGAGATCGTCGCAGAGGCGCGTGACCTGCGCGCGTGCATGGCCGAGCGCCGCTTCGTCACGTTCGATCAGGGTGACCGGAAAGCCCGCACTGAGCACACACATCGCAATCCCGGCGCCCATCGTGCCACCGCCGACGATGCCGACGCGGGTGATCGCACGGGGCCGCGCCACCCTCGTTTCGGGTGCCTTGGCAACCTCGCGTTCGGCAAAAAACAGATGGGCCAATGCGGCGTGCTGCGGGCTCTCGAGGCAACCCAGAAAAAGCTCGCGTTCACGCGCAAGGCCCTTGTCGAACGGCAGCTCGAGTGCGGCCTCGACGGCGTCGACGATCTTCATCGGGGAGAACAGCCCGCGGCAGCGCTTGGCCGTTTTTTCGCGCGCCGTCTCGATGGCATGGCGGCTCGCCGCTGCGTCGTCGAGTCCGCGCGCGGCGCGCGTCGGGCGCACGTGGACGCCTTCGGCGAGGAGTTCGCGCGCATAGGCAAGCCCATCGCTTACGACATCGTCGGTATGGCTTAGCCGGTCGATGAGGCCGAGTGCAAGCGCTTCTTTCGCGCCGGCGTGCCGGCCCGAGAGCATGAGATCGAGCGCCGCGGCGGCCCCGATCAGTCGCGGCGCGCGCTGCGTGCCGCCCGCACCGGGCATGAGGCCAAGCTTGACTTCGGGCAAGCCGAACTTCGCCCCGGCAACGGCGATGCGGTAATGGGCCGCAAGCGCCACCTCGAGGCCGCCACCGAGCGCCACGCCGTGGATCGCGGCGACGACGGGCTTGGTACTTGCCTCGATGCGGTTGCAGACGTCTGGCAGCCTGGGAGGCAGCGCCGGCTTACCGAACTCGCGGATGTCGGCACCGGCGATGAAAGTGCGGCCGGCGCCGACGATCAAGATTGCCTTCACAGCAGCATCGGCATGAGCGGCGTCAATGGACTCGGCAAGGCCGCGCCGTGCGTCGACGCTGAGCGCGTTGACTGGTGGATTGTCGATGGTGATGACGAGCACTTCACCGTTGAGCGCCCGCGTGACGACGGGCGATGCGGGGGACACTGGAGCGTTGGGTTGACTCATTTGTCGTTTCCGCTCTTTTCACCGATGCGTAATTGAAGGTGCAGCTTGCATTGCGCAGCTGCTAATGCCGCTTGAGACGTTCGATTGTCGAGGCGACACGTCGAGTTGGCAATGGAAGTCGAATTCGAGATTTCTCGTTTCGTGGAATCTCGCGCTTCGGTACGACGGGGATGCGTTGTTGCGCATCAAAATCCGTTACGGCGCGATCGAGCGTTGCCTGTGCGTCCTTTGCGCAGGCTTGGGCGACCCGGCCCATTTAGGCGCCAGAGTACCCAGTGATGGCGCTACGTGTCGATAGAGGTGCCGCGAAGCTGCCGGTCTCGCTCAGGGGCCGAGCGAGACCGGCAAACGATGCGAAAGGGGATGCAAAGGGGCAACGCTAACTTCCCTTGCATCGCGGCGAGTAATGTCCTAGGTCAATGTCTTACGTCCCCAGGAAGCCACAGTCTAGTGGTGGTCGCGACGGGTCTTTTTCACATCCTCCTTGACATCGCCATAGGTCTTGCGAGCTTCGCCCGCGCCTTGCTGGACATTGCCCTTGGCTTGCTGCGCCTGGTCACCGGTGGCTTTGCCCACCCCTTCGTTCACTTTTCCTTTTGCTTTCTCCGCTACGCCCTTCACTTGATCCTTGTTCATGCGAACCTCCATTGGACTCGCCGCATGTGCGGCAGCCCACGTTGCCGCAATGTGCGTGCCCGCACGGCACCGTCGCCGTCAGCCGACTCAAGACGTAGAGGCCGCTGACTTGGTGGTCGGGCGGGGTGCATGCTCCGGCTCATGCGCCTGCGTGCGCTCCTCATCGGCCTTATCAGCCGTACGGATCCGCGGCCCGACGAGCGGCGCGAGCTTTGGCCCGAGCGACTTCAGCAGCTGCACCGCCAGCGCACTGGTATAGCTGTAATGGGCGGCGTAGGGCTCGTGAGTGATGGCGCTCAACGTGCCGAAAAAGCGGTTGTCGATGACAAAGACGAAAGTGCCGGTGCGATTGACTTTACGCGACTCGATGACGCGACCCCCGGGAGCATAAACCTCGAAGCGTTGATCGCCTGTGCCCGTCTTGCCGTACACATCGAGCGCACGCCCGTCGCCGAGGGGCAAGCCGTGCGCAAGTCGTGTGCCGGTACCGCCTTGCACGACGTCGCGCAAAAGGCCCTGAACGACGACTGCGATTTCGGGCTGCAACTGCGGGGCTTGCGTGCTTGCGATGTGAGAGAAGTGCGTTTCGAACGGCGTGCCGGACGCGAATTCGAACGATTCAATGCTTTGGGGCGGCAGCATCCTGCCGTCGTTCGCGACGATGCCGATGAGTTGCGCGAGCGAATCCGGCCGATCCCCTGAAGCGCCGACGGCGGCGCCGTACGAGGGCGTTACGGTGGCAAAGGGGTAGCCCAGTGCACGCCACGACTGTGCGATTCGTTCGTATGCTTCCAACTCGACCATGCGCCGCACGCGCCGGTCCTGCTTACCGCGCTGCCGCGTCTTGAACAGCCACGCGTACGACGTGACACGTGCTTCCCGGCTGGCCTCCTTCAACTCGCGCTCCGACGCGTTGGGATGCTGGCGCAGATAGTTGAGCATCCAGAGCTCGAGGGGGTGCACACGCGCGATGTAGCCGCGATCGTTGAGATTGAACTTGTCGACGCCGTACTTGTTGTAAAGCGTGTCGAGATCGTCTTCGTTCAGTGAGGCGTCGGGCGTGCCCTTGAGCGCGGCTCGCATGCGGGCATCGAACCAGCTGCGCGGCTCGTCGGGTGCGACGCTGCGCAAGGCCGTAGCGAGTTTGGGCGGCGACTTGCGCATGCCGTCGATGAGCGTGTCGAGTGCGGCATCGGGCGATTTGCCCCCGTACTTCAAGTAAAAGCGATGCAGGTAGACAAGGCTCTCTTGATCGACGAACTGCGTCAGATACCGTTCGCGCCGCTCGGTATCGTCGGTCCAGTCGTCGGAGGGGCCGGCCGCCTCGACCATCTCATAGTGCACGATGTCGCGCATGAGTCGAACGAAGACCAGATTAACCGAATGCTTGAAGGCCTCGTGGACGGTCAATATGCGGCCATTGTCGGATTTTTCGAAGTTCGAAAACACTTGCATGCCGCCGCCCGTCGAAAACGCTTCGGGACTCGCCGAGTACTTCCGCTCGACGGCTGCCTCGAGCATCGCAGGGAGCGACCGGTCGCTCGTGCTCGCAAGGTATTCGACAGCCCAGCGGGTGAGTTCATCGAGCGGGTCCGGTTGTATCTGACGCAGTTGCGCTGCCGGCATCGTGGCGTAGCGCTGATGCAGTGTCGCCACGATCTGCAAGTAATTCACGATCGTGCGCAGCTTGGCCGTCGAGCCGAGATTGAGGCGTGCGCCCCGGTTGATGTCGAAGGGCTGGTTCACGCTATCGGTTTGCACGCGCAGCAAGTTTTCGCCGCCGCGGCGCTCGAACAGCGTGAAGCTGAACGTGATTTTCGAGGGATCGTCCCCGGGACGCAGCAAGTCGGCACCGTAGAGTCCGGCGGCCTTGGCACCCTCAACGGTCCCCGCCCGCTCGATTGCTTCGCTGACGGCTGCCTGCACGTCCTTGTTCAGGGTGGCGTGCGCGCTCAGATCGAGCCGGTCGAGATCGTACACGTTGCCAACGCCGAGCGATTCCATGAGCTGCGTGCGCAGCAACGTGACCGCCTTGCGTGAGACGTAGGACGTTGCAGGCTCCGCGGAGGGGATGCCGCGCTGAAGCTCGAGCCGCTCGGCGAGCGCGGCGTCACGCAGCGGCTGCGATATGACGCCATTGGCCGCGAGCACGCGCAAGTGGCTGTCGGTCAATCGCTCGAGCGCTGCAGGGTGGCGTACGAGGTAGTACGAGGGCGCGCGCTGGGCGATGAGCAGCGACAACGTCTGTTTGAACGCCAGCGCCGCTTTGCGCAGTGTTTCCGGGGACACCTCGCCACTCGGGCCCTGGAGGCTCGCTTGCGAAAGCAACTCGTTGACTTCGCGGAAATCGCGCCCGTACCAGGCTGCGAGGCCGTCGCCGAGCCCCTCGATCTCCCCGACGCGCGGCTGCGCGGCAAGTGGCACTGTGTTCAGATAGCGCACGACGATCGAGTGGCGCATCGGCAGCGTATCTTCGCCGTCCAGATAAGCGCGTACCGACGCCGACGCAATCTGTCGCAATTTTTCTGGCGGCGTCGCGGTGCGGCCGTCCGGCGAATGGCGGAACTTCTCGATTTGCGTAGCCAACGTGCTGCCGCCCGGCGTCGATTGATTGTGCTTCACGAATCGCAGCACTTGGTCGCTCAACGCGCGCGAAAAGCGGCCCCAGTCGATGGCGGGATTGCGTTGTGGAACGGTCGCGTCGAGCAGGTTGCGGTCTTCGATAAAGGTCAGTGTACTGACGACGAGGGGGGGAATCGCATTGAAGTCGGGATAAACGAGCGCCGGATAGCGCGCGCCGAAAAGCGGTTCTCCGTCCATGTCGAAGAGTTGGAGACCGGTTTGGTCTTTTTCCGCATACGGCAAGAAAAGGCCCCGATCGGCGATCGAAATCATCGTCGGAGATAGGCGTGCTTGGCGAGTGATCGCATAGCCGCGCTCGGATAGACGTTTCTCGAAATCAGAGAGCTGCGCGTAGCCGAGCCGAATGTCGTAGGGGCCGCTCGAAGACGCGCTGGGAAAATGGATGCGGTCGCTCGCTCCCGGTTCAAGGGTAAACGAGACACCGCGGTCCAACCGTGCCAGGTAGCGCGCTTGCAGTCGCGAGGTCTGCATTTCGACCGATGCGAAGTAGGCGAGAATACCTAGCGAAGCCGCTGCGGCAAGGCTCATACACCACTTCAGGCGCGCACCGGTGGACATGGTGGCGATGACGCGAAGCGTCGTCATGCGGGCGAGTGGTCGATTCATTGTTAGCTCCTCCGGTGCCTCGGCGTGAATGCGCTCCTGACACCGCAGCGTGCGTATCAGTTTAGTCACGCTGATCCGTTTGCGCACCATGGGGGCGTGGTGTCGCGCACAAATTGCCGAACCGCGCCGGCGAGCGACGCCAAACTTCAGACGCTTTGTGTCATCTCGACCGTGCTGCTGGCGGTAAGTCCGGAGGAAAGGCGGGAAGAGAAGCCAAATGGCATGAGGACGCGCCCCCCGCTTGCAATCGCGTGGCGCGCGCAACGCGGCGTGCTCAATACATGGTGTAGTTCAATACATATCGATATGCCGTGCGTGCGTGCCGAAAAGGGTGCGCGAATGCTTCGGACGAGGCCGATGATCGCGAGTGCGCGGTAACGATTGATGAATCAATCATAGGAATTGCTTCGCGTCTTCGGGTGTTTTGGCGATGTGACGGCCAACGTCGAAGGACCCCGGCGCGCGGTCACTCACGGAAGGTTTTCGCGGTCTCGTCGGCCGCGTGCCGCAGATCGGGCAAGAACGCGAGCAGATTGTCGAGCGTCACGCGCCCGACAGGCGCCTGCACAGCGATCGCCGCGCATGCGCGGTTGCGATCGAGCATCACCGGAACCGCAATCGCGATCAGGCCTTGCAGATGCTCCTGGTTATTGATCGCAAGCTGCCGCCGGCGCGTCGCGGCGAGCTCCTTGCGCAGCGCCTCGCGGTCGGTAATGGTGCTCTCCGAATAGGCACGCAGCGGCAGTGTCGCTATCACACGCTCACGCCGGTCTTTCGGCAGGAAGCTGAGCAACAGCTTGCCGCTCGCCGAGCAGTGCAGAGGCACATGCGAGCCCGGCTGCAGATGCATGCGCAGCGGCCATTCAGTTTCGACGCGGTCCACGTAGACGATGTCGTTGCCCGACAGCATGGTCAGGTTGCAGGTCTCGCCGATCTTCGCGACGAGCTGCTCCAGCAACACGTGGCGCGCCGCTGCGGGTCCGGCATGCATGAGCACATTGACGGCCAGCATGCGCACGCGCGGCGAACATTCATAGAGCTTGTCGCCGGCGCCGCGCGTGACGAGCCACGCGTCGGTCAGCTGCCCGAGGATGCGGTGCACGGTCTGTTTGGGTAGGCCGAGCGTGTGCACGAGATCCTGCATGGATAGAGGGTGGCGCGACTCGGCAAGCGTTTCCAGCACGCGAAATGCTCGTACCGCCGCCGCATTGGATTGGTTCGAGGTCGACACCATGCCTCCTGAAGACGGCGCTTAGCGCCGCTCTTGCCATCATTGTGCATCTCACTGTGCAGTTTTCGGGACTCGAAGAAGTCCCGAAATTCGAAGTTTTCGCTGCACTGTCCGATGCAGTCAGGGAATGTTCGGGAAACGGGACTCGCGACGCGTCGCCGATGAATAGATTGGCAGTACTGCCAATTTTTTCGATCGGGAGTGACACGTATGAATGTCAGGGCCACCACTGTTGAAGCTGCCGGCGAACATGTAGAGGGCGGCGAGGTAGGGCGGCGTGTCGCCGAACTCGTAGCACGCGCGCGTGACGCACAACGAGCGTTCGAATCCGCCGGACAGGAGACGCTCGACAGGGCCGCCGCCGCGGCCGCCTGGGCGATCCTGGAGCCGACGCGCAATCGCCAGCTCGCCGAGATGGCGGTGCGCGACACCGGACTCGGCAATGCCGACGACAAATTCCGCAAGAACTACCGCAAGACACTCGGGCTGATGCGCGACTTGCACGGCCAAAAAACCTCCGGCGTGATCGCGCGCAACCCGGCGACCGGCATTGTAGAAATCGCCCGCGCGGTGGGGATCGTCGCGGCGGTCACGCCGTCCACGAATCCGGCCGCCACGCCGGCGAACAAGATCGTCAGTGCGCTCAAATGCGGCAACGCGGTGATCGTCGCACCCTCGCCGAAGGGTTATTCGTCGTGTGCATTGCTGATCGACTTCATCCACGCGCAGTTCAGGAAGGCCGGGCTCGATTCTGCACTGGTGCAGATGCTGCCAGAACCGATCAGCAAGGCTGCGACCGCTGCGCTGATGCGCGAGGCCGACCTCGTCGTGGCGACGGGATCGCAAGCGAACGTACGCATGGCCTACTCGAGCGGCACGCCGGCCTTCGGGGTTGGGGCGGGCAATGTCGCGTCGATCGTCGAGCGCTCGGCGGATTTGCGCGATGCGGCGCACCGCATCACGCTATCGAAGACGTTCGACTACGCGACGAGCTGCTCGTCGGAAAACAGCGTCGTGATCGAGGACGCGGTGTACGACGCGATGCTCGACGAACTGGCCCGGTGCGGCGGCGTGCTGCTCGATGCGGCGCAGAAGGCGCAGCTGCAGACGGCGATGTGGCACGAGGGCAAGCTTTCCGGGCACTGCACGGCCAAACCCGCGACGCGGATCGCGCAGGTTGCCGGCCTCGACGAGGTGGCCGCGCGCGAGCCGAAGTTCCTGATGGTCGAGGAAAGTGGCTTCGGGCCAGACCATCCGTTCTCGGGCGAAAAACTCGCGCCGGTCCTCGCGGTCTATCGCGCGCGCGATTTTGCCGATGCCGAGCATATCGTTCGCAATATCTACGCATACATGGGCGCGGGCCACTCGGTCGGGCTGCACACGGCGCAGACGGACCTCGCAATCGGACTGGGCGAGCGGTTGCCGGTTGCGCGCGTAATCGTGAACCAGGCGCACTGCCTCGCGACGGGCGGCAACTTTGACAACGGTCTGCCGTTCTCGCTCTCGATGGGTTGCGGCACCTGGGGCCGCAACAACTTCTCCGGCAATCTTGGCTTTCGTCATTACCTGAATGTGACGCGCGTCGCGTATCCGATCGCGGAGCAGGTGCCGGAGCTCGACGAGCTGCTGGGCGATTACTTCAGGAGAGTCGGCCGATGAGCACGCCTATGACTCTGCGCGCCGTGATCGACGCACGCGCCGCGCAGTATCCCGATAAGCCATTCCTTCTTGCGGTGCGCGAAGGCGATGCAGCCGGCGCGTCGCTCACGTTCGCCGTGCTGCGTGAGCGCTGCCGCACGCTCGAAACGCGTTTTCGCGATGCCGGGCTGCAACGGGGCGACGTCGTTTCGGTATTCATGGGCAATGGCAACCAGACCGCTACGCTGCTGCTCGGGGCGATGTACAGCGGGCTTGTTGCGCATCCGCTGAACCTGCTGTGCCAAGCGTCGCAATTGCGCTACATCGTCGAGCATTCGGACACTCGCATGATATTTGTCTGCGACGAGACTGTTGACGCGCTGGCCGCCGCGCTCTCCCAACTTCGTGAGCAGGGCATGACACGCGAGATTGCGCTTGTGCACACAGCGCCCGATGCCGTCGATCTGCCGACGTTGCCGTTCGTCGAGGCGGCGCTCGCCGAAGCGGCCGCGCCGGCCCGCGAAGCGCTGCGACGGGCCACCGGTGCAACGACGCGCGCCGCCGCGGTCGACGCAGCCCTCGCGAGCGAGGCCAGCGACGCGACCGACATCGCGCTGCTGATGTACACCTCGGGCACGACGGGCGCGCCCAAAGGTGTGCTGCTGAGCCACCGCAACCTGCTCGCGAATGCGCGCAACATCAGCGCCGAGCACCGGCTCGGCGCCGAGGATCGCGCGCTCGCGTCGCTGCCGCTCTATCACATCAACGGGCTTGTGGTGACGCTCATCGCGCCGCTTTATCACGCGGGATCGGTGGTGATGGCGCCGCGTTTCTCGGCGCGTACCTTCTGGCGCGACACCTCGCGCTACGGCTGCACCTGGATCAACCTGGTGCCGACCATCGTCGCGTTCTTGCTGAACGGCGACGCGCCGCACGGTTTCGATCTCTCGAGGCTGAGGTTTTGCCGCAGCGCGTCGGCCGCGCTGCCGCGCGACCATCACCGCGCGTTCGAGGAGCGCTTCGGTATCGGCATCATCGAGACGATGGGCATGACCGAAACGGCTGCACCGATCTTCAGCAATCCCTACGAGCCGGTTCGGCGGCGCATCGGCAGTATCGGGCTGACCTCGGGCAGCGAGGCGAAGGTAATCGATCTCGAAGGCCGCGAGTGCGGGCCTAATCAGTGCGGCGAAATCGTAGTGCGCGGCGAGCAAGTGATGCGCGGCTACTACAAGCGCCCGGAAGAGACCGCGAAGGCGTTCACGGCCGACGGCTGGCTGCGCAGCGGCGACCTCGGCTACTGCGACGACGAGGGCTACTTCTACATCAACGGCCGCTCGAAGGAACTGATCATTAAGGGCGGGGAAAACATCGCGCCCCGCGAAATCGACGAGGCGCTGCTGCGCCACCCGGGCGTGCTTGACGCCGCTGCGGTCGGCGTACCGGACCCCACCTACGGACAGGAGATTGTTGCGTTCGTTGTGCCGCGCGACACGCACTGGTCCGGCGCGCCCGATCCCGACGAGCTGCGCGCGCACTGCTTGCGAGAGCTGGGCCGCTACAAGACGCCGAAGGAAATTCGCTTCGTAAGCGAGCTGCCGCGTGGCCCGTCGGGCAAGGTACAGCGCCTCAAGCTCGTGGCCCCGCCGCCCGACTGATGTATCGCCCCAGTCGCGCCGAGTGCTCGGCAATCGCCACAGCGGTCATCACAAATGAGACAGCGGGAGACGACAGCATGAAACAGCACGTACAGCGCGTGAAGACGCGTCACATCATTTTGGCGGTCATGTGTCTGATGTATTTCATCTCTTACATTGACCGCGTGAACATCGCCGTCGCGGGGCCGCTGATCCGGCACGAGATGGGTCTGACGCCGGCGCAGCTCGGCCTCGTATTTTCGGCGTTCGCTTATCCGTATGCGGCGATGCAAATCATCGGCGGTTGGTTATCGGACAAGTTCGGGCCGAAGCTGGTGCTGACGGTGCTCTCGCTGATCTGGGGCGCGGCGACGCTCGCGACGGGCTTCGCCGGCAGCGTCATGGTGCTAGTGATGCTGCGCTTCGTGCTCGGTATCGGCGAGGGCGGCGCGTTCCCCACGGCCACGCGCGCATTTACCTACTGGATGCCGGTTGGCGAGCGCGGCTTTGCGCAGGGCATCACGCACAGCTTCGCGCGCCTCGGCGGTGCGGTGACGCCGCCGCTCGTGCTTGCGGTAGTGGTCGCGCGCGGCTGGCGCGACGCATTTATCCTGCTCGGCATCGCGAGCCTCGCGTGGACGGTGCTCTACCTGTTCGTGTTCACGAATTCGCCGGAGCAAAATCGCCGCATCACGCCCGAAGAAACCGCCGAAATAGGCTATTGCAAAGGTGACTGCGAGCGCGTTAAGCGTTCGTCGACGCCGTGGCGCAAGCTGATCCACCGCATGTGGCTCGTCACTTTTGTCGACTTTTGCTATGGCTGGCTGCTGTGGGTCTATCTGACCTGGCTGCCGTCCTATCTCAAGGAGTCACGCGGCTTCGACCTAAAACACCTCGCACTCTTCACCGCGTTACCGCTGCTCGCGGGCGTGATCGGCGACACGCTCGGCGGCGTGGTGTCCGACCGGATCTTCAAGCTCACCGGGCGGCTGCGCTTCGCGCGGTGCTCCGTGTTAGTGGTCGGCATGGGCGGTTCGCTCGCGTTCCTGCTGCCGATGATCTCAGTGGCGGACCCGTTGACGGCGGTGTGGTTGCTCACCGGCTCGTTCTTCTTCCTCGAAATCACGAATCCGGTTCTGTGGACGTTGCCGCTCGATATCGCGGGCAAGTACGCGGGCACAGCGGGCGGGATGATGAACACGGGCTTTGGTGTCGCCGGGATGCTCTCGCCGGTCGTGTTCGGCTTTCTAATCGAACATACCGGCAGCTACAACGTGCCGTTCATGGTCTCGGCGGGGTTGCTTGCAGTCGGCATCGTCGCGGCGCTGTTCATCAACACGAGCCACACTGTCGACGCTGATGAGGAGCGCGAGCGGCGCGAGGGCGCCCAAAAGGGCGGTGCCTTTGCGTTTCTCGACTCGGCGCCAGCCGTGCGGATCGAGCGGCATACCTTGCGCCGGCCGCTGCGTTGGTGGCGTTGAGCGGGCAGCCGCGCCGCGCAGCGGGCGGCGCGGCTTCGGCGGCATCCGCCTAATTCGCGCGCCAGCTTGCGAGCGCCGCGGATCAGGCTGGATGTGTCGAAGCGGCCACCGCCAGGTTGCTGCACGTCTCGCGCGGAACGGGTCGGCGAGCGCTGTGACCAGCGATTACGTTCCAACGGTTTCTGTCCGCGTATCGCGTTAAGCACTTTAAGTGCTGGCATGCGCGGCATGCTCATGCCGCGATGCAGTCGGCGATAAGTGATCTTCCAGGATCATGTCCGCGGCCTTTTCGGCGATCATGATGACGGGCGCGTTGGTGTTGCCCGAGACGAGCTCCGGCATGATCGACGCATCGACAACGCGCAGCCGCGCAATGCCGTGCACGCGCAGCCTGTCGTCCACGACCGCGAGCGGATCGCGGCCCATCTTGCAGGTGCCCACCGGGTGATAGATCGACTGGCTGAACTGGCGGGCCGCGCCGAGTAGCTCGGCGTCGCTCCGATACTGCGTGCCGGGCACGAACTCGGAGACGATGTGCGGCGCAAGCGAGGGCGCGTCGGCGATGCGCCGGGCGACTTTGATCCCGCCGACCACCACCGGATGGTCGCGCTCGTCAGACAGATAGTTGGCGTAAATGGCCGGATACTGCAGCGGATCGGTCGAGCGAATCTCGACGCTGCCGCGGCTGAACGGCCGCAGTTGGCATACCGACGCGGTGAACGCAGAGAACGGGTGCGCAACCTTGCCGGGCTTGTCGGCGCTGAGCGGCTGCATGTGGAACTGGATGTCGGGACGATCGACATCGGGGCTCGAGCGCGTGAAGATGGCGACCTGGCTCGCGGCCAACGTGAGCGGCCCAGTCCGCCAAAGCGCGTATTGCAAGCCGATCCACGCACGGCGAAGCGGATCGTTGACCTCGTCGTTGAGTGTGCGTTCGCGTGTGCGGAATACGAGCCGCACTTGCAGATGGTCCTGCAGATTCCGCCCGACGCCGGGCAGGTCAACTTGCACAGGCACGCCGACGCCTTGCAGCAGCTTTGCGGGGCCGACGCCGGAATGCTGGAGGAGCTGCGGCGAGCCGATCGCGCCGGATGCAAGAATGACCTCGACGCGCGCGCGTGCCGTCTTGCGTTCGCCGCCCTGCATGTACTCGACGCCGATGGCTTTGCGGCCTTCGAAGAGCACGCGGAAGGCCTGCGCGTGCGTCTCGACGCGGAGGTTGCGTCGTTCGCGCGCGGGCTTGAGAAAGCCCTTTGCGGTGCTACAGCGAAGCCCCTTGTAGGCCGTCTGCTGGAAATAGCCGACGCCCTCCTGTGTGGGGCCGTTGTAGTCAGGGTTGAAAGGGATGCCGATTTCCTGCGCGGCCGCGATGAAATGATCGGCGATCGGCCGGCGCAGCCGGAGGTCGGAGACTTTCAGCGGCCCGCCGATGCCGTGATACGCGTCGGTGCCGCGCTCCTGATCTTCGGATTTCCGGAAGTAGGGCAGTACCTCGGCATAGCTCCAGCCTCGGTTGCCGAGTTCGGCCCATCGATCGTAATCCTCACGTTGGCCGCGCACGTAAAGGAGGCCATTGAGCGAGCTCGAACCGCCCAGCACTTTGCCTCGCGGCCAATCGATCCGGCGGCCGGCGACGTTGTCGTCGGGCTCAGTGCGATAACACCAGTCGAATTTGGGATCGTGCATGGTCTTGAAATAGCCGACAGGCACGTGGATCCAGGGGCTCGTATCTTTGCCGCCGGCTTCCAGCAG
>NZ_DATJJF010000084.1:0-9027 GCF_035492435.1 Trinickia sp. | reverse complement strand
ACGCTGCTGCTCGGTCAGGCGCGCGGTGCCGCCATCTGCGGCCTCGTCTCGGGCGGTGTGCCCGTTGCCGAGTACACGGCGCTGCAACTGAAACAGGCCGTCGTCGGCTATGGGCGCGCCACGAAGGAGCAAATGCAGCAGATGGTCGTACGGCTCTTGAACCTATCCGGCCTGCCCGGCACCGACGCGGCCGACGCGCTCGGCATGGCGATCTGCCACGCTCACAGCGGCAACACGCTCGGCACACTCGGCAGCATCGCGCCCGCGCTTGCGCGAAAGGGCTTGCGCGTGCGGCGAGGACGGCTCATTGGCTAACGCACAGGCCATCTTCACCCATCGGCCCCGCTCGCCAGAACCTCGCAGTAGACGCAGTTCCGCTGCTACACTCGCGCTTTCTTTGCTCTGTCCGCCCTCGCTATGATCGGTCGCATTGCCGGCACGCTGCTCGAAAAGAACCCGCCTCATCTGCTCGTCGATTGCAACGGCGTCGGTTACGAAATCGACGTGCCGATGAGCACCTTCTACAACTTGCCGTCGACCGGCGAAAAGGTCGTGCTGCTGACGCAGCTGATCGTGCGTGAAGATGCCCATCTGCTTTACGGCTTCGGCACGGCGCAAGAGCGCACGACGTTCCGGGAGCTGCTGAAGATCAGCGGCATCGGGGCACGCATGGCGCTGGCCGTGTTGTCGGGGATGAGTGTGCAGGAACTCGGCCAAACGGTGACGCTGCAGGACGCAGCACGCCTCACGCGCGTGCCCGGCATCGGCAAGAAAACGGCCGAGCGGCTCTTGCTCGAATTGAAGGGAAAGCTCGGCGCCGATCTCAGGGCGGGCGCCGGAACAGTCTCGGCCGTCGAGAACACGACGGACATCCTCAACGCGCTGCTCGCACTCGGCTACTCGGAAAAGGAAGCGCTTGCGGCAGTCAAGAACGTGCCAGCCGGCACCGGTGTCTCCGAGGGCATCAAGCTCTCCCTGAAAGCACTTTCGAAAGTCTGATTGCCAAGAAGCCCACGTGTGTGAGGCAGTCAGTGGGCGCGGGCGCCGGGCCGTCCGCCGCGCCTTTTGTCACTCGTTGCGTTTCGCCCCATCGCCGATTCCTGGCCGGCCCTTCTCCTTGACATCCCCCTTCGCCTAAGGGCTCCTGAAGGGCCGAGGCTTGCCGTGCATCCTGGCCGATCACGCGCGGTACAATGACGCGCATGATCGAAACCGACAAGCTTGGCGCCGAGCGCATCATCTCTGCCTCACCCGCTTCCTCGCATGAGGAAGCCTTCGAACGCGCGTTACGTCCGCGTCAGCTCGACGAATACGTCGGGCAGGAAAAGGTGCGCAGTCAGCTTGAGATTTTCATCGAAGCGGCCAAGCGACGCTCGGAAGCGCTCGATCACGTGCTGCTGTTCGGGCCACCCGGCCTCGGCAAGACGACGCTCGCGCACATCATCGCGCGCGAGATGGGCGTCAATCTGCGCCAGACGTCGGGGCCGGTGCTCGAACGTGCCGGCGATCTCGCGGCGCTCTTGACGAACCTCGAAGCGAATGACGTCCTTTTCATCGACGAGATTCACCGTCTGTCGCCCGTCGTCGAAGAAATTCTGTACCCGGCGCTCGAGGACTATCAGATCGACATCATGATCGGCGAAGGCCCCGCTGCACGCAGCGTCAAGCTCGATCTGCAGCCGTTCACGCTCGTCGGCGCAACGACGCGCGCGGGCATGCTGACGAATCCGCTGCGTGATCGTTTCGGCATCGTCGCGCGCCTCGAGTTCTACGATGCCGAACAGCTCTCGCGCATCGTCGTGCGCTCAGCTTCGCTGCTCGGTGCGCGCATCGAACGAACGGGTGCCTTCGAAATCGCCAAACGGTCCCGCGGCACGCCGCGTATCGCCAACCGGCTGCTGCGGCGTGTGCGCGATTACGCAGAGGTCAAGGCGGACGGCAACATCACGGCGAGCGTGGCCGATGCCGCGCTCTCGATGCTTGACGTCGATCCGGTCGGCTTCGATCTGATGGACCGCAAACTGCTCGAGGCGATCCTGCACAAGTTCGATGGCGGCCCCGTCGGCGTGGACAACCTGGCGGCTGCGATCGGCGAGGAGCGCGACACGATCGAAGACGTGCTCGAGCCTTATTTGATCCAGCAGGGCTACCTGCAGCGCACTCCGCGCGGACGCGTGGCGACGCTCGCCGCCTATCGCCACTTCGGCTTGGGCGCACCCGCCGCCTCGAGCCCGGTGCGCAACCTTTGGGACGACGCGGAGCCCTCCGCCCCACGGTAGGCCAGCTCCATCTGCACTTCGCGGTAGCGCCGCTCGCTTTCGCGCGCTTCGGCTTCCGCTAGCTTGCGCTCTCTCAAGTCGAGCACGAAGCCGACACCTTGGCTCCCCCCCTCTTCGAACATCGCCAAGCCGGTAAGCACCGACACGCGGCTGCTGTCCTTCCTGGAGTACTCCTTCTCGAAAGGCTGTAACGTCCCCGCCATCTTGAGCTCTGGGTACGGCATTAATCAGCCCGGAAAACCACCCGGGGCATCGCCAGTCTGTCAATCCGCCACCGGGGCTCGCCGTGCACGAAGTCAGCGCGATGCTGCGCCTCGGTGAGCTAGCGTGTCGTCGTCGCTCTCGCCTTGCAGATGCTCGACATCCGCCCAAGCCACGACACTCGCTCGCAACTCTTCGTCGAAATCGACCGTGTTGATGCTGGCGTTGAAAAGCGGATAGTCGCGCGGTGCATCGAGCGCCAAGCCGCGTGCGTGGCGATAGACGCAGTCGAGCACGCCGCCGTGCGTGACGCAGGCGACGTAACCGCCGGGATGAGCGGCGACGATCGAGGCGACCGTATCCAAAACACGCTGACTGAACGCGCGGGACGATTCGCCGCCCTCCGGCGCAAAGTCGGGGCGGCGCGTTTCCCAGACCTTGAATTCTTCCGGGAACCGCGCTGCGAGTTCGCTGTTGTCGTGCCCCTGGAACACACCATAGTGCCGCTCTCGCAATCCCTCGCGTAACGCCAGCGGCAAACCGAGCGCGGTCGCCGTTGGCCGCGCCGTTTCCTGCGCACGCTGCAAGTCGCTCGAATAGATCGCTTCGAGCGTCATACGGCCTTGTTCAACGTGCATCGCCTTTGCGGCGTGCGCGGAATTCGCCTTTCTTGCAAGCCGCTCCGCTAAGCGTCGGGCTTGAATGACACCGCTCTCCGCAAGCGGAATATCAAGGTGGCCTTGGAATCGCTTAACGCGATTCCAAGGCGTTTCGCCGTGGCGAATGAAAAGGATTCGGGTAGCCATGCTGCGCATCTTGCCGTTATCAGCCGCGCGTTTGCAACCAAAAGGTGACCGGTCCGTCGTTGACGAGCGACACTTGCATGTCGGCGCCAAACTCTCCGGTTTCGACGATGGGATGACGCGAGCGCGCCGCCTCGACGAAGTAGTCGAAAAGATGCCGCCCCTCGTCAGGGGGCGCTGCAGGCGTAAAGCTCGGCCGCAAGCCGCTGCCGGTATCCGCCGCCAGCGTGAACTGCGAGACGAGCAGCAGCCCCCCGGCCTGCCCCGCACCATCGATGTCCGTGATGGGCAGATTCATTTTGCCGGCCGTATCGCTGAAAACGCGATAGCCGAGCACCTTGGCGACGAGCTTGTCGGCGCTGGCTTCCGTGTCGCCACGTTCGGCGCACACGAGCGCGAGCAACCCCGCGCCAATCCGGCCGGTGACACGCTCACCGACGCGCACCTCCGCACGTGTGACTCGCTGAATCAGAGCAATCATAGCCAGCCCCGCTCGCGATTGAGACACACACTCGGCGACGGCAGCAAGCGCATCTTAGAGATAAAGATGGCTCGCCACGCTATGCAATGCGCCTTCATGCCGAAAGCGATACGCGCGCGAAGCGGCGCTTGCCGACTTGAATGAGGTACTCGCCCGCTTCGATCTTGAGCCCCTTGTCGGAGATCACCGTACCGTCGATCTTGACGCCGCCTTGCTCGATATTGCGCAGTGCCTCACTCGTCGACGGCACAAGCCCAGCCTGCTTGAGCAATTGCCCGATGCCAAGCGGTGCACCGGTGAGGGTGACGCCCGGGATATCGTCAGGCACCCCGCCTTTCGCCCGGTGGTTGAAATCTTCGAGTGCGCGCTCGGCATCGGCTTGCGAATGAAAGCGCGCGACGATTTCCTGCGCGAGCAGCACTTTGAAGTCGCGCGGATTACGCCCTGCTTCGGTCTCCTGCTTGAAGCGCACGACTTCGTCCATGCTGCGAAACGAGAGCAGTTCGAAATAACGCCACATCAACACGTCGGAAATGCTCATCAGCTTGCCGAACATCTCGCTCGGTTTCTCTGAGATACCGACGTAGTTGTTTTTCGACTTCGACATCTTGTCGATGCCATCGAGGCCTTCAAGCAGCGGCATCGTCAAAATGCACTGCTGCTCCTGGCCGTACTGCTTTTGCAGCTCCCGGCCGACGAGCAAGTTGAACTTTTGGTCAGTGCCGCCCAGCTCGAGGTCGGCGTTCAACGCCACGGAGTCATAACCCTGCATGAGCGGGTAGAGGAACTCGTGAACCGAAATCGGCACGCCACCCTGAAAGCGCTTCGTGAAATCGTCACGCTCAAGCATACGCGCGACCGTGTATCGCGACGCGAGCTTGATCATGCCGTCCGCGCCGAGGGGCATCGACCACTCGCTGTTATAGCGGATCTCGGTTTTCTCGCGATCGAGCACGAGCGCAGCCTGCTCGAAGTAGGTCTTCGCGTTCGATTCGATCTGTTCGCGCGTGAGCGGCGGCCGCGTAGCATTGCGGCCCGACGGATCGCCGATGAGCGAAGTGAAATCGCCAATCAGGAAGATCACCGTGTGACCGAGATCCTGCAGTTGCCGCATCTTGTTCAGGACGACGGTGTGGCCGATGTGAATATCGGGCGCCGTCGGATCGAGGCCGAGCTTGATGCGCAGCGGCGTGCCCGTTGCGGCGCTCCTCGCCAGCTTCTGCGCGAACTCCTCTTCGATCAGCAGTTCGTCGGCGCCGCGCTTGGCGACGGCGAGCGCATGTTTGACCTCGTCCGTAATCGGGTACGTCGGCGCGGGTTTGGCGGTGGACTCGGTGCTCATCTCGGAATCTGTGAATGAGGAACGTTGCAAAAATCCGATTGTCCCATATTCCCACCCCGGCTCCGCCAGCATTATGGCTTATCGCGATTATCCTTTGCGCGGATAATGCGGTAACGATCATGACGATAAGGAAGCCCGCGTGCGACATAGTGCGACCCGCAATCCCGCCGACGGAATCTATTTCGGGCTGATGTCGGGCACCAGCCTCGACGGTGTTGACGGCATCGCCGTCGAGTTCATTGCCGGCAAGCCGCCCACTGTGCTTGCCGATGCCTTCGTCGACTTCCCTGCCGGCCTGCGCGAGTCGCTCATGGCACTGCAGCAGCCGGGTGACAACGAGATCGATCGCGAGGCGCTCGCCGCCTCGGCGCTTGCCTCGCGCTACGCTGTGTGCTGTCACGAGCTGCTGCGCTCGGCGAGCATTGCTCCGTCGCACGTGCGCGCGATTGGCGTCCATGGACAGACCGTTCGCCATCGCCCGGAAAAGGGCTACACACGCCAGATCAACAATCCCGCTCTGCTGGCGGAGATGACACGCATCGACGTCGTCGCCGATTTCCGCAGCCGCGACGTCGCCGCAGGCGGCCAGGGCGCCCCGCTCGTGCCAGCGTTCCATGCCCAAGTCTTCGGTTCCGCCGACGAGACACGCGTGATCTGCAACTTGGGCGGCATCAGCAATATCACCATCCTGCCCGCCGGTGCGGGCACTGACGCCTCAGTGCGCGGCTTCGATTGCGGGCCTGCCAACGTGCTGCTCGACGAATGGGTGCAGCGCCACCTAGGCACGCCGTTCGACGAAGGCGGGCGCTTTGCGGCGCAGGGCACCGTGCACACACCGCTGATGGAGGCCCTGCTGGACGAGCCTTTCTTCGATCAGCTGCCGCCCAAGAGCACGGGCCGGGACCTATTCAATGCGGCATGGCTCGATGCCAAGCTGGCCGGCTTCGGCGAGCTCGACCCGGCCGATGTCCAGGCGACGCTCGCGGCGTTGACGGGCGTGAGCGTTGCGCGTGAAATCGAGCGCCATGCGGCCGATTGCCGAGCGGTGTACGCCTGCGGGGGCGGAGCACGTAACCCTGAAATCTTGAAGGCGATGGAAGGTGCGCTGGCACAAGGCGGCGTCGCCGTGCCGGTCAGATCCACCGAGGAGCTGGGCGTGCCACCCCATCACGTGGAGTCGCTCGCCTTCGCTTGGCTCGCGATGCGCTGCATCGAGCGCGCGCCGGGCAACTTGCCCACCGTAACGGGTGCTGCGGGCGAACGGATTTTGGGGGCGATCTACCCGCGCTGAGCCGTAGCGGGAGACCGATCAGGTCCTGCAGAAACGACAAACGGGGCCAGCGGCCCCGTTTTGATGCGGCGACGGCACTCGCTGCGCCGCGCGCTACCTCGTGCTTTCGTCGCTCAGACCGAAAACGACGAACCGCAACCGCAGGTGGTCGTGGCGTTCGGATTCTTGATGACGAACTGAGCGCCGTTGAGATCGTCCTTGTAGTCGATCTCCGCACCGATCAGATACTGGTAGCTCATCGAATCGATCAACAGTTGCACGCCGCCCTTCACCATCACGGTGTCGTCCTCGTTGGTCGTCTCGTCGAACGTGAAACCATACTGGAAGCCCGAGCAGCCGCCGCCCTGCACAAACACGCGCAGTTTGAGGTCGGGATTGCCCTCTTCGTCGATCAGTTGCTTCACCTTCTCGGCCGCCGCGTCCGTGAAGACGAGCGGTGCCGGCATTTCGGTCACGGGGGTATCGGTGACGGCGTTCATTCGAACTCTCCAAAAAAGCTGCTTTGTGCCATTGTAAGGCGCTTCCGAATATCGTGTTAGAAGCCCTTAGTGCAATAGGTGCTTAAGCCCGCCAAAGGGCCTAAGGAGCTTAATGCGCTGAAGCCACAAAGCAGAAAAGCCGCCGACACCACGAGGGCATCGACGGCTTTTCGTACAGCCTGCACGTGCAGACCGCAGGACTGCGCCAGCTTGCAGCAACCCCGCGCCAGCGCAAGAGCGCGGGCGGCGAGGGGCGCGAAAACGCGTTTTAGCGCTTCGAGAACTGCTTGCGGCGGCGTGCCTTGTGGAAACCGACCTTCTTACGCTCGACTTCACGCGCATCACGCGTGACAAACCCGGCGCTCGAAAGCGTCGGCTTCAGCGTTGCGTCGTAGTCGATCAGCGCACGCGTAATGCCGTGACGCACAGCGCCTGCCTGACCCGTCTCACCACCACCGGTGACGTTGACCTTGATGTCAAACGTCACGCCGTGGTTCGTGAGCTCGAGCGGTTGACGCACGATCATCAGCGACGTTTCGCGCGAGAAGTAGTCGGCGATGGGCTTGCCGTTGACGACGATATCGCCCTTGCCCGCCTTGATGAACACACGAGCGACCGCGCTCTTGCGACGGCCCGTGCCATAGTTCCAGTTACCGATCATATGGGCTCCCCTTAGATCTCGAGCACTTTCGGCTGCTGAGCCGAATGCGGATGCGTGCTTTCTGCGTAGACCTTCAACTTCTTGATCATCGCGTAGCCGAGCGGGCCCTTGGGCAGCATGCCCTTCACGGCCTTCTCGAGCGCACGGCCCGGGAAGCGCTCTTGCATCTTGCCGAACGTCGTTTCGTAGATACCGCCCGGATAGCCCGAGTGACGGTAGTACTTCTTGTCGGTCGTTTTGGTGCCCGTGACCTTGAGCTTGCCGGCGTTGATGATGATGATGAAATCACCAGTATCGACGTGCGGGGTGAACTCGGGCTTGTGTTTGCCGCGGAGACGGCGTGCCACTTCGCTGGCGACACGGCCGAGGACCTTATCCGTCGCGTCAATCACGTACCATTCGCGCGTCACCTCATGGGCTTTGGCGGAAAACGTCTTCATGATCGATCCAAAAAATGTTGCCCTGCCCTAACTGATGTTTTCCCTGCTTGTATGGTGCGCCACGCGCGTTCAGTGCCACGACCCTTCGCTTAAGGCAATTTAAAGCAATGCCTGGCGACGGTTCGGACGGCCCCTTCGCGCTTGGTTCTCGCTGGAACCTTTTGGGCGTTGATTGCAGGCTCTCCCTTTTTTCTTCCGCGGGCATGGATGCGGAAAAGTCGAGGATTATAAAGGGTTTTTCCAGAACAAGTCAAAAAAAAGCCCGAACACTCGGTTCGGGCTGAATCCACCTTAGGAGGAGGGTGGAGGAGACATGCGGAGATTGCCAAGTAGGGCAATCAATGAGAGGAATTGTACAGACGACGTACTCCAAATGCAAGGGAAAATTTGTATAGCGAAACCACAGTCCACAATGTGAAATAAAACATGTGTTTGAACATGGTTTGAGCACAGTTTGAGCAGATACGGCAGCCCACGCTCCACGCTATGGGGAGCCGGTCAGGATCGGCGCGGTAAAATGTTCACTTTGAATGGATGACACTCGGGAGCTTCGACATGGAATGCAAAGTGAGCTGGATGGGGCCTGACGGCATGGCGTTTGCCGCCGAGACGGGCAGCGGCCATCTGGCCATGATGGACGGCGCCCCCGAAGGCGGCGGCCGCAATCTCGCTCCGCGGCCGATGGAGATGGTGCTGCTGGGAACCGGCGGCTGCACCGCCTATGACGTGGTGATGATTCTCAAGAAGAGCCGGCAGGAGATCGTTGGCTGCACGGTGCAGCTAAAGGCGGAGCGGGCAAGCGAAGATCCGAAGGTCTTCACGAAGATCCACTTTCACTTCACCGTGACGGGCAAGAATTTGAATCCGGCGACCGTCGAACGGGCGATCAACCTGTCGCATGACAAGTACTGCTCCGCGTCGATCATGCTCGCGAAGACGGCCGAACTCACGCATTCCTTCGACATTGTCGAGAGTTGAACGGCCAAAGGGCTGAGCGCGGTATTGCACGGGCCTCAGCCCTTTCAGTTTCAGCTTGATGCGGCCGTGGTT
>NZ_DATJJF010000083.1:0-2010 GCF_035492435.1 Trinickia sp. | reverse complement strand
AATCAAAAAAGCCGACTCCGGCAGGCCAAAATCATCGGCAGCGACATACCTCATAACGTGAAACCCGCGCCGAAGTTCAAGTCCGATGGCTTCAACAGTTGCTATAAACCGCGGATCGTCAGGCGATACCAGGCCAAGCTCCGCCAGCAGAAGGGCGCTGGCATCGAGATCTTCGCTGTCAAATGCGGCCGAAAACGCCTTGCGCTTGGGGCTCCACGCTCGCTTGAGCACCTCCTCTCCGATGTGTTCGGCAATGCCGGCCCAATGGTTGGCACGTTCAGGGAGGTTCAGGTGGTTCGCGATGGCTGCGAGGCGCTGACAGCCCGCCCAGCACATCGCGGCCGAATGCGTGTGCACGCGCGTGCGTCCACGATATTCCCAGATGCCGGCATCGGGCTTGAGTGCGAGCTTCGCCGCCTGCTCGCCGAGTGGCTCGATCGTGTGAAAAAGCGACGCATCGCCCGGTCGAGGCAACCTGCGGTCAAAGAATATTGGCGTCGCGGCCATGATGATGCTGCCGTAGACATCGTGCTGACTCTGATTGACGGCCGCATTGCCGATGCGCACCGGTCCGTCGCCGCCGTAACCGCTGAGTGCAGACGCGGTGCGCTCCTCAAGAGAGTCCGTATGCACGACGCCGTAGAGCGGGCGCACCTCATCCAGCCGTCCGGCAGAGACACTCAGGATGTACGATATGAAGTCTTCCATCGTGCGCGTTGCACCGATGCGGTTCAACGCGCGAACGACAAAGAACGCGTCGCGCATCCAGCAAAAGCGATAATCCCAGTTGCGCCCCGATTTCGGCACTTCAGGAATTGAGGTCGTAAGCGCGGCAACGATCGCGCCGGTCTCCTCGTAGCTGCACAGCTTGAGCGTAATACCGGCTCGGATGATCTCATCCTGCCAGTCGATCGAGAAGGCAAGCCGCCTCACCCACTCGAGCCAGTAATCGCGGGTACGCTCGCAGAAATCCCGGCACGTCGTCTCCAGCGAGCCCTCGAACGGTTCGTCCGTGCCGAACACCATGTGCACCGGCCGTGTCAAAATGAACGACGCTTCGTTCTCGACATAGGAAAGCGGTGCGTCGGTCGTCAGCCTCACCGGCACGTCGTCGCGCCAGTAGCGGATGTGGTTGCTGCCCGACGATCGCGATGCAACCGGTTCGCCGTAGCGATGTGTCGTGCGAAAACGAATAGTTATGCGCGGCATGCCTCCGATCGGCTCAATGATGCGGATGATCTGCGGCGGACGGAACGTGCGCCCGTAAATCTGGAAGCGCGGGGCAAAGTCGGTGATGCGCACCCCAGCGCCCTTGTCGTCGATCAGCTCGGTCACCACGATCGCGGTGTTGCGAACGTAATTCGAGCGAATCTCGGCCTGCCCTTCGAGCATGACGTCGGTGAATCCCTTGTCCTCGCCTCCGGAAAGCAACCGGCAGAACACGGGATCGCCGTCATAACGCGGCAGGCACCACCACACGATCCGCGACGAGGGTTCGAGCAATGCGGCGGTACGGCCATTCCCGATGACCGCGAGATCGAGCCCATAATCGGTCATTCGCGCGCCCGCCCGTTTGTGGCCAGCGAGTCCAGTGCGCTGCGCACCTGCGCCGGATCCTTGAAAACTCCGGCGAGCCCTGGGAAATATCGGGAGACGCCAAAACCCTTTCCGCCGATACCGGGCAAGACTTCGAATACCGACTCATCGGTGACATCGTCGCCGATGAACACGGGCATGCGTCCGCTGAATGGCAGGTGCGCCATTAGTTTGCGGATGCTTTCCCCTTTGCTGATCCCCGGCCGCTTGACCTCGAACATCGCTTTGCCGAGCAGCAGTTCGGTCGGCTCGACCGAAAATGCCGTGCGTGCCGCAGCGATGTGACGGCGCAATTGCTCGGCATGCTCCGGTGCTTTCCGGTAGTGCAGAGCAAGTGAATAGCCCTTGTCCTCGACGACAATACCCGAGCCGATACCGGCGGCGGCCGCAAGCCTACGCCGCAAATCGATCGGC
>NZ_DATJJF010000082.1:0-62082 GCF_035492435.1 Trinickia sp. | reverse complement strand
AACTTTCGCGTATCCAGGATAGCGAGGGGCGGCTTCAAACGGGCTGGGGACTTCGCTTCATTCAGGCGCGAGCGCGTTGAAAAAGCGGCTTTTCATGCGGGGTGGGAGATAAGGGCAACGATTTGGATACGGCCGCTATGTATCCCCAAGCGGCCAGGCCATATGGACCCAGCAAGCTTGTTGCCATTGATGGCCGAACCGGGAAGTACGTCGCCGGCCGGCGATCCGCTGGGCCACATGCCGCGCCGAACTTCCGTACCCGACCTCTTGAGTCATACAGCAATCTAAATTCTCCGCGACACTCCGGCCGCATCGGGGCACTCCGCGATTTCCTCTATTGAGGCTTGTTCAAGGCCTGCCGGCACGCGCCGAAGCATGTTCACAGTTGAAAGAACCTCGGCCGGTGTCGAACAGCCTTCAATCGCTTCTGCCGGGCGCCGGTGTGTGTCGCTCTTCGCCCCGAAGCCGGCCTTTGATATGCCAATGTTTAATCACCGCATGCAAAGCAAAACGGCTGATGGCGCGACGAGACCGAGTATTAACTGCTTTGACTTCAGCGCCTCGGATTAAGGGTTTTCACCTATGCAATGTTTCGACACGCTGCCGTTAGTCAGATTTGACACGCAGTGCAAAGGTGAATTGATCATGGAAACGCAAACGTTTGCGAGCAAACTGTGGTCCACTTTGCTCCCGCGCCTTGTCTGTTTGGCCTCGATCAGAGGCTTCGACGTGTGGCTGTTGCACCAAGTGCATCGACCGAATAAAGCGTTGGGTTCGAGCAGCTCGGGCAAGTGAGTTCCCCGCTTGCTAGCGCTGGTCCGTCGATTGTCGGCGTCCAATCGTGAAGGTGCGATTCACCGCGGGCGGACGTCACGCTGCTAGTTGCTTCCTACCGACCTTCTGACCAGCCTGTTGAGGAAAGCTGCAAATGTTCGACGCACAAATCGCCGCAACGCTGCTGAACCGGTGGGATGCTGGACGTGCGTGCGCAGATGGGCCACCACAGCTGGAGCTCTTGCGGGAAGGCAAATTGCAGTTCAAGCATGAAGGCGGGGAAGTCCACGCGAACGATATTCCGGCAGAGCGGCGTCTTCGTGTCGAATGCTTGACCTTCGCTGATGGCTCCTGCGCCATACGCGTTGCCGCAGTAGGCGGACAAAGCGGGTGGACGCAATGGGCTGCTACCGAGCCGTCCGAAAGCGCGATCTGAGCCCCCTCATGGGCCGCATCATGCAAAATGACTAACCGCTATCGCATCTATCTCATTGCCTGGACTCAGCGCCGAAGATCCCAAGGCACGCCGTTCCGAAGTATGGACCAGAGCAGCTCGTTGGCCGGGCAGCACTTTGTTGAGCAGCGTGCGAGCTACCGACCATTGTTCGGCCTGTTGCTGCGGCACGCGCTCGTATCTTAAGCTCGTCAGAACGTCTGCCAGGAAGGCTCGGATTCGTCGGAAGACGCGCTCGGCAAAGCCGCCCTTTCTGCGCGCTGCACCCTGTCAGCCGAGCGCAACTGAGCGGGCTTCGTCATACCGCTCTTTGCCCGACTCAACGCCGCGTCACGTCGGACGCCTTCAGTGCCGGCGTCGTCCACCTTGAAGACCCCCACCGTTGCACGCAACCCCTGAGCCTGTTGGGCCATTGATTGTGCTGCCGCCGAGGCTTCTTCGACCAGCGCGGCGTTTTGCTGTGTCGCCTTGTCCATCTGGCTCACGGCCGTATTGACTTGTTCGATACCGGTACTCTGCTCCTTGGACGCAGACGAAATTTCTCCCACGATGTCGGTCACACGTTTGACCGACTCGACGATTTCACCGATCGTGCCGCTCGCTTCCTCAACGAGCCGGGTGCCGGCGTCGACACGGTCGACCGACTCGCTGATCAAATCTTTGATCTCCTTGGCAGCGGTTGCACTGCGCTGGGCGAGCGTGCGGACCTCACCGGCCACGACGGCAAAGCCGCGCCCCTGTTCACCGGCACGGGCAGCCTCGACCGCTGCATTGAGGGCGAGGATGTTGGTCTGAAACGCAATGCCTTCGATCACGCTGATAATCTCTGACATCTTGGTGGAGCTGCCGGAGATGCCACTCATCGTCTCGACGACACGTCCGATTACATCGCCGCCCCGCTGCGCCGTTGTCGATGCCGTGTTCGCCAATGAAGCTGCCTGTTTTGCGTTGTCCGCATTGTGGCGAACCGTTGCGGTTAGCTCTTCCATGCTCGAGGCGGTTTCCTCCAGAGACGCCGCCTGCTCTTCGGTACGCCGGGATAGATCCGTATTGCCCTGGGCAATTTCACCGGCCGCCACTGCGATCGCTTCGCTCGACGTCTTGATCTCGTGCACCATCGTGGCAAGTTGATCGCGCATCGTCTTTAGCGCGTACATCAGGCTCGATTGATCGCCGGGATGCACCCTGACCGCGACGCGCAGATTACCGCCCGCGACCGCACTCGCGAGCGTCACCGCCTCGTGCGGTTCTCCGCCGAGCGGGCCGATGATGGAGCGCGTCACGATCACGCACAGCACCGCGGCAACTACGATGGATAAGGCGGCTAATCCCCAAAGGATCACACGCGCGGTTTCATAGGAGGCCTGGCTCTGCCGGATCTCCTCCAACATCAAGCGTTGCTGAGAAGCGGAGAAGTCGCTAAGCGCCTGTAGCGTGGCATCACGAAAAGGCCCCGAATCCTGTAGCGACTTGGCGGCGCCGCTCATATCGTGGGCGGCCACCTGTGCGTAGGCCGGCTTCAACGAATTGGCGTAGGGCGTTCGTATCTTGATCAGCTCGTCCAACTCAGCCTTTTCGCCATCGGTTACGAGCAAGCTCTTCAGTTGTGCATACCAGTCGGTGTCCTGTTGAGCCTGATCCTTGATCTGGCCCACCACGGCTGCCTGCCCCTCCGGGGTCGGTACCTCGAGTGCGTGGTAGGCTAGCAGCGCAATGCGATTGGTGCCGTTGCTGATTTGCGATAGGAGCTGCTTCTTCTGCATTGCACCATTAACGATGCCATGAGTGACGGCGTTCGCGCGCGCCATCTGTATCTGCATCGTCACGCATATCATCAAGAGCAATGCCAGCACTGCACTAAACGTTAGTGCCAGCTTAGTGTGGATCTTCATCTTCTGGGGGCTCCAGTCGAAATCAAGCGGGTCTAACGGATCGATAGACCGTTCATCTCGAGGCAGGCCGTTTCTATGTCACGGTTCCCGCCTCGATTACACGGATCTATCGCTGATCGACGACGAATCCGTCACGATTCGGCATTTTTACTTTGGGCAGTGTTTTAGCATCCAGCCGCGTTCCGTCAGGAACAATGCCGTTTGCATTGAGCAAGAAAGCACTGACGGCATAGACTTCGTTTGCGCTCAGCGATTGCGGCGCGTTAAAGGGCATTGCACGACGGATATAGTCGAAAAGCGTCGTCGCATACGGCCAATAGCTGCCCACTGTC
Organism: Trinickia sp.; assembly: GCF_035492435.1. Classification (GTDB taxonomy): domain Bacteria; phylum Pseudomonadota; class Gammaproteobacteria; order Burkholderiales; family Burkholderiaceae; genus Trinickia. The sequence goes on along the minus strand of NZ_DATJJF010000082.1, from coordinate 58,630 downwards.
TTCACAGGATGCGCGCTAGTAAGAGAACCCAAGCCGCCTACCAGGCGATCGCCCAAGCCGCCCTCGCCTTTCACACCATGGCACGCCGCGCACTTGGTCTCGAAGACCTGTCGCCCGGTCGCAACATCGCCGGACCCTTTAGGCAAGCCGCGGCCGTCGGGAGATACGTCAATGTTCCATCGGGCCAACGCTGCCGCGTTCACGGGTTGGCCGATGCCGTAGTCCATTGACGTATGCGCAATCTGAGGCTGCTGCCCCTGAGCCGGCTCGGCGTCGGCGGCCGCATGCGCGGCAACTGGGGCGATGACGGCAACCCAGATCGCACTCGCGGCCAGCGTGCTTTTAATGGCATTGCGGCGGCTCGTCGCGGACGCGCGTCTCTGCGCCGAGGAGGCGGTACGTGTCGTCACAGTCATGCCTTTGATGTGCTCAAGCATTACGCAGCTCCCCATCGGTCGTGACTGTCCAGCTCTGGATAGCGTTGTAGTGGTAATAGCTATTCAGGCCTCGTGCAGCCACCAGCACTTCGCGCACCGGTTGGACGTTGCCCGCTGAATCGGTTGCGCGACTTTGCAATACAGCCGGCCCCCCATCCCATCGCCAATCAACCATGAAGCGCGTCAACGAAAGGGCGAGAACCGGCCCTTGCAGCTGCGCGTCGCGCCACGTCTTGCCTGCGTCGGTCGACACTTCCACCCGCACAATCTTGCCCCTGCCTGACCACGCCAGGCCGCTGATGGCATGGAATCCTTGGGTCGCAAGCCGATGTCCTGGCGACGGGCGGGTAATGACCGATTTCACATCCATTTCGAAAGCGAACTGCCGCGCCTTTCCGTTCGGCAGAAGACCCGTGTATCGGGAGGTCTCTTCGCGGCTCATGACCGGGCCGTCGACGAGTTTGAGTCGGCGCAACCACTTCACATTCGTGTTGCCCTCGTAACCCGGAATCAGCAATCGGACCGGATAGCCGGTTTCCGGACGCAACCGCTCACCGTTTTGCGCATAGACCACGATGGCGGTCTCGAGGATGCGATCTAGCGGCAGGCTGCGCGTCATCGCTGCAGCGTCGGCGCCCTCAGCGAGCAGCCACTTGCCCGCAGGCTCAACACCGACTTGGTCGAGCAATGTGGCAAGCGGAACCCCCGTCCACTCGGCGCAGGAAAGCAAACCGTGCGTCATCTGCACAGGCAGGCCGCTCGGTCCTGCCCATTCGCTGGCGGTATTGCCCGAGCATTCGAGAAAATGCGTTCGCGTGACGGACGGGAAACGCACCAGGTCGTCCATCGTGAATTCGAGTGGCCGACGCACCAGTCCGTGGATGACAAGGCGATGCTGATCTGGATCGATCTGCGGTATTCCGCCGTGATGCCGCTCGTAAATCAAACCGCTTGGCGTGATGGTACCGAACAGGTCTGCAAGCGGAGTCAGCGTCCATGCCGAGCCGGGCATCTTCGGGGGCTGTGGGAAGCGCCGCACCACGTCCTTCTCGAACGGCGACGGGACACCATAAGGATGCCAACCCGTGGGCTCGCCCGGTTGCGTCGTCCATGCATCGACCGCAAGGGGAGCCGCAGTTGTCGCCGCTTGGGCGCGACCGAAAAGTAAGCCGCTCGCTAAGCCGGCTCCCACGGTTTCAACCACCTTGCGGCGCGCGGGCGATGCCAAACGGCGCTTGGGCGGTTGGGGAAATTTATTGTCACCCATCTTTCTCTCGGAGTTACTGTAGGTCGGTTGGCACGATTGCGACCAAACGCACTCTGTATATATCGGCACAGAAACGGCAAACTTAAATTGATGAGCGCGTTTCGTTTGGCCGATAGGCAAGCTCCGAGCGTCGGGTATATAGGCGGATCGCACAATTGTGTGTCATGCGCATGTAAAGCACTAAATGGCGGAGTCCGCCCCCCCGCTTCTTCGGCTCAGCTACGCAAAAAACCGCCCTTCAGCAGCCGGCATAAGTGGCGGGCGTCAAGTGAGCGTCGACAACCGGAGCGAGTCGTGGCGCGTGGTCATGCGCCAGATTGTGATTGCCTCCGGAAGTCATGTGCAAAAGCGCATTCGGAAACAACTCAAGTAGCCTCTGGCCGATTGCGACCGGACTGAACGGGTCGGCATCGCCCCACAGCAGAAGCACCGGTTGAGTAATTCTGCCTAGCTCATGCGTGAGATCTGATTTGAAAGATACAAACCATTCAGGAAGAGACGGATTGGACTCGACCAATCCGGCACGCCAATCCCGCGCCCCCAGCTCCCGGCTTTCTATCCCGCCAGATGTAACAGCCAGCACCAGATGGGTAACCAGCTCAGGCTTTTCAAGCGCAGCGCAAATCGCGATCACCCCGCCCATCGATTGGGCTATTAAGGCCGTCGGTTGGTCAATTTGAGATACGACCGTCCGGACAAGGTCATCGAAGCCCTTGACGTTCGGGGCAGGAGGCTCCTGACCCAGCCCTGGGTATCCGACGATGACCTTCTCGGCATCAGTCGTTAGCTGATTCGCGAGCGGCTGCCAGAACGCGGCGTTGCCCGATGCGCCTGGTAAGAAGAGCAGTTTCGATGGAGCATGCAAGCGTCGTTCCTCCGTAGTTTGGCTCGCGCCGAGGAGCGCGGCGCGGTCGAACGGATGGTCGGCGATGCGAGCGAGGACGTAAAGCAGATAATCCTCGAAACATTCTTTCTTGACTGTCGCTCTCGCCGGTCGGCGACGTACTGGGCAAGCGGACCGGGAACGCGATGAACTCTTTTGATGGAGGCGGACATGTTTTTTAGATGACGCGCTCGGGGAGGGCCCGATACACAGCGAGAGCTAGTCGTCCGCAATAGCAGGTGATTACGACTGTATAAGCGCGCAGCAACAGCGGTAGGCTGCAAGTCTCGGTCAATGGATAATGCGCGCACACGGACATCGAAGATGTCGCTCCGGCATCTTATGACAGCGGCGGGCAGCGACGAGCCGCCACCCACCGCAGTCACTAACGGACACGAATCTATTTATGAAGCAACAGTGGCGTCCGCTCCGCGACTACTGATTCAGATTAACATTGATATACGGGTCATGCTGGTATCCGCCGCAGCCATTGCCACCACCGCCACCGCTATCGTCACTACCATCGCTGCCATCACTGCAATTTGGACTATCGCAAAAAATGTTGAACGGTGTATGGTAAGTTACCGGACCGGGTGTGATAACTTGAGATTCCCAATAAACGTCGGTGATATTCTGGCGAACGACGTTCCCATCCGCATCGAACCCCCAAGTCTTCACGGTTTCTACTTTTCGCGTGGGCTTCGTGATGAACTCGCTCCACTGGGTCCCCTGGAACACGAACCCCCTTATGACGGCCTGGAATGCCACAGGGGCCGCTGCCGAGTCCAATGATGCATCCGCTCGGCCACCCATGGACAATGTCTGCATGCGCCATCGAATCGTGTTCCCCTTCACGCCGAAAACGTCTAGCTCCGAGTCGCCCTCGTTCTGCGAATCCCACCACGTGGCTGCCATATATACGTAACCAACCCCCTTTCCGAGGTTAAAAAAATCCGAAAAGGTCTTGCGATCCTGTGCCTTATTCGGCCCGTAATCGAACATAATGCGCGGCGCGTCAACCATGATCGCAACATCAATAATACTAGGCTTAAATCTATCCGACATAGCCATCTCCGATAATAAAATCAACGCATACGGCCGCATGAAAGGAACGGCCCCGACGATATCGAGTCAAACATCAACCAAAATCACTGCAGGCACACATGCGATTGCCAGTTTCGAGCAGACGCGAGGCGAGCATAGATCAACCTTGAGTGAACAGAACCTATGCTTTTCTATAGTTGAAAGACAGGCCGCAAGAGATAGCTTCGGAATTGCAATTGCAAGGCGGAACGCCGGGCCTGTTCAAAAGGCACGACATCGCTACGAGCGAGGTTCGCCAGGACGGGGCACCCGTGCCGCTTTGGCGACATGGCCTCTGACCAAGAACGCTTGCTCGGACGTCCCGACCGCCAACTTCGACAGCATCACGTTGAGGTCCGTCAACGGGCTTGCATTTCGGATCATCGAGTCACGTGATGCGACAAGCGGCTCGCACCCCCGAGCCCGCAACGCGGTTCTTGCCGAGATTAGCACCCAGCTTTGGCGCGCCAGTTGGCCGAATCCCCTAAAATGCGCGGATGGAAGTTGAATCGCGACCAACGCCTCGTGTGAGTCATCGATGCACATGAAACTGAGGGGCCTTTCGGCCTCAGCCACCAATACCCGTACTCAAGCACGCCCCCTTGAACGCGACAGCGTCATTTCGCTGTATCTCCAAATTGCGGAGCGGTTGAAGCACGACATCGACTCGGGCCTGTACGCCAACGGCAACAAGCTACCAACCGAGAGCGAGCTGACTCAGCGATTCGACGTCAGCCGCGTGACCGTCCGACAGGCGATCGCTCAACTGCTTGCTGAAGGGTATGTCGTTTCTAAGCAGGGAAAGGGCACCTACGTTTCGCAGCACAAATTTCTGCATGACTTGAAACCGCTGCGCGGCTTTTACGACACCCTAGTTGCACAAGGAATCGAACCGCAGACGCGTGTGCTCGAGTTCGGCCAATCGGATGCGCCCGAAGCCGTGGCTAAGGCATTCGGCATGGCACAAACGGCAGAAGGCCAATGCTGCTGTTTGAAGCGGCTTTACCTTGTCGACGACGAGCCCATGACACTCGTATGGTCGTACCTTCCTCCCGAAGCAAGCAAGCTTACCGCCGATCAAGTCGATCGAAATCCGATCTATGCGATGCTTGAAAATTTGCTTGGCTTGGCCGTCGCACGAGCTGATATCCGCATCCGTGCTCAGACGGCGGGCACCGCAATCGGCAAGATTCTCGGGTTGAGCCGCACAGCAGCCGTGCTCGTCATGGAGCGAGAATCGTTCGGGATCGGCGGTCAGCTGAGAGAGCACACCTCATTTTTCATGCGCCCCGAAAACTACGAACTCACATTGAGCGTTCAAGGCAAGCTGCCGATCGGATCGTCCATCAAAAACACCCGCGCGCCGAGCCTGTCCTCCACTCCATCGAAGTGGAAATAGACGATATTGGCCGGCCCATACTGCTTGCCGATGTTATCGCCGCAACGGCGGCGAAACATCGGCTTCGTGGTGCGGGCGTCAACGATCAGTAGCGCGTCGGCACCATCCGTACCGGCGATGTTTCCGCCTCCCCATGCTGAGGTTGCGCAAGATTCCCACTGGCGCCGTGCGAATCCGCGGCAAACCCAGCCCGAAGCACCTTCAACGTCTTCGAAGCAGGATCGATTTCCACAATCGATCCATGCTCGATCGCCTCAGTCACGTCAACGTCGAATCCCGCAAGCATCGAGATGCCCCCGAGCGCGGCGCCTTGCGCGAGAATCGTGTTCACGGTGTTGAAGACGATGCCAAGCGGCGCCATGTGACGCGCCTGCATCTCGTGCAGCATCCATGCGCTTGCCACACCGCCCTTCGCGGTATCGAGCACGAGAATGCGCCCGACATACGACTGACCGACAAGCTTGTGGGAGGGCCGCGAGAAAACACCCTCGAGCCGGTTCAGGTCATAGCGCGCAGAAAAACCGTCTTTCGCGACAAGCGCTTGCGCTGTTACCTTCTGCCCCATTGCGTGCCGCGCGGTCAACACGATCTCGTTCATGCAAGTTCTCCAGTCTCGGCTGCTTTGACACACTGTTCCATGGAAGCCAGCATCGGCACGTAGCCATAGCCTCCCAGGATGTTCACCAACTTGGCGCTGTTCGTCGCCAGCGTTTTCCACCCCTTCGCTTCGGCCATTTCACGCGCATAGGACTGATAAAAGCACATGCCGGCCAAAACGGTACCGCCCGCTCTTTCAATACGTTCGGTGAATCCGAAACGATCCGAATCGGGCTTGACCTGCGGGCTGGTCACGGCCAAAAGCGGAATCCTGAAGTCCCGCCGGTCGCAGAGTTCGGCCAGCGCGCGAAGTTCGTAAAGACTCAGTTGGGGCGCGGAGAACACCACGACGTCGACCTTCTTGGTGACCGCGTAGCTGGCAATCAATGCTTCAACCTGAGCACGGTCGATCCGATGATGCACGGGCAGTTTGTCCCCGCCGACATCCTCGATGCGCACGGCCTCCGGCGTGAGGCCAACCATGTGAAACAGCGCAGTCGATCCGAAACTTGCCATCGCCGCGCCAAAGTGCTTGAACTCATCGGACGTGGGCGAGATTTTGATGCCCTCGATCACGGGCACCTCCCAGTAATTCCCCGCGAGACGTCCAATCACACCACCAAGCGCCCCCCACTCATTGAGCGACGTGGGGGTGAAGTCGACCTTGAATCGCATGGTCGCCTGCCGATTCGCGGGCAGGTGATAGCCGTAACGCGGCGTACGGCCCGTTAGCCCCGCAGCAAGCGCGGACGGGCCGCCTTCGAAGTTGGAACGCGCAGCGTTGATCGAATTCGAATAGATGACAACGCCCGTATCCCCGAATGCAACGTGTTCGCCTCGCGTAGCGGCCAACACAGTCTGGTAATTGATACAGGTGTCCGTCATGCTGACGCCAAGCCTTTCAAACGCGTTGATGGCACGACGCTCCAAATCGAGCATCCAATCTCGCTGTCCGAGCTCATTGGCTTTGCTGAAATCCGTCCCACGGGGATCGGTGATGGTGGGCACGCAAACCCGCCCGTCGCCCATATCGGCCAGTTGCTCGAGCCACATCACGCCCGCCTGCCCGAGACTTTCTGTGTCCGCCATGATGTGCGCTTGCGTAACCGGCACAAAATCTTGCGCACCAAAAAACGTCCCAACTTCGATCTGATGCCGTATTGCCATTTGCAACACTTTGCCCAACTCGCCGTTGAGCATCGCTGTCTCTTCACTATTGAGGAGCATCCCGACTCTCCGAAATGGATAACCACCAACAACCTATGATTTAACGCCCGCTTTCCAGGCAGAACTGCCTGCAAGCCCTGCGTATAAGCCTTTGCGTCGTCATCGACGAATGACCTATCCGGGCGCATCCCAAAAGACGCAACAATTCCAAACACCGACAGTGCGATCGACAAAGCGAACGGCAAATGCCAAGGATCGATGCAAGCGCAACCGTCGACCCAAACCGCCCCAGTCCATCGCGACGGGCTTAAAGCGTCGAAGACGCGTTCATTGCTGGATCCCCTACGGACAACGCGACCGTACTTAGCAGCTTGCAAGCTCTTTCACTTGTATTAGGTTGTATTAATACGAGTCACAATATTAGGGGGCGCAGGTTGAAGTCGTCAATGGCCCGCCTGTAAGTTTTTATCCACACTCGGCATGGACGGTTTTGCGCCACTCCTTAGTGCAAAGCTAGCTATTTTTCTATACGCTTTCATCGGCGGATCAGGCGCCAAATCGGTATCTTTTTGATCGCCACGTCTTTGTCGACACGCGCGTAGGCGTGTGGCTTTATGAACTTTGGAGTGGTGCCGGTGGGAACTAGGCACTGTTCACAATTTCGCGAGGCTAATGCTCGGTTTTCACTTGGAGGATCCACTTGAAGCTGGGGGGAACTGCTATTCTCGATGTTTCCTACCGACGCGCCCGACCAACTTTCCCATGGATCTGACGTTCTCTTTCACCACGCAGTCCGACGCTGATGCCCTCGTGGCCATCCGCATCGCCGCGATGCGAGAGAGCCTGGAGCGCATCGGACGCTTCGACCCACAGCGCGCCCGGGAACGCTTCTTGGCGTCGTTTGACCCAGCGCTGTCCCGCTTCATCGAAACCGATGGTGTCAAAGTGGGCTTTGTCTTAGTTCGCCCGCAAAAGGACCACTGGCTCCTCGACCACTTGTACATCGTTCCTGAACATCAGGGAAAAGGAATCGGAGCCGCGGTGTTGCGAGCGGTCTTCGCAGATGCTGATGCGCAACGCATGTCCATCCGTCTAGGCGCTTTGCGTGGCAGTGATTCGAACCGTTTCTATCAGCGGCACGGCTTCGTGCAAATCGACGAAGCGGAGTGGGACATTTACTACGTGCGCCAACCAAGTTCGCCAAAGACGAAAGGCTAGACGCTGCTCACGTTCTGACGAGTCGGCCGAAAGTACCGGCAAGTGCAGTCACCCCTCGCCGGTTGGTTCACCCGTTCTTGCCGTACAGCGACGAATCGGCGAACCCATCCGCCGTAAGCACTGAGCCCACCAGGATAAGTGCCGTGCGTTCAATGTCGGTCCGCTCGACTTTGTCGACGATGTCGGCGAGGGTACCCGTTACCCGTTCCTCGTCCGGCCAACTGGCCCGGTAGACCACGGCAATCGGACAATCGCTTCCGTAATGCGGCTGCAACTCGCCGACGATGCGCGACAAATGCCGCACGCCGAGGTGAATCGCCATCGTCGCCCGATGGCGCGCAAGATCGCCGAGGCTTTCGCCTTCCGGCATCGTTGTCTTCGTTGCGTAGCGTGTGAGAATCAACGTTTGCGATACCCCCGGCAATGTCAGCTCGCACTTAAGCGTCGCCGCGCATGCGGCAGTGGCAGTCACACCGGGCACAATTTCATAAGGAATGCCAAGTAATCGAATGCGGCGAATCTGCTCGCCAATCGCGCCATAAAGCGATGGATCGCCCGAATGCACACGGGCAACGTCTTGCCCCTTCCGATGCGCGTCGGCGAGCAACGCAACAATCTCGTCGAGATCGAGGTCGGCCGTGTTGACGACACGTTCCGCTACATTACCGGCCAGCACGGCTGGTGGTACAAGCGAACCCGCGTACAAAATCACCGGACAGGTGCGCACAAGGCGCTGCCCCTTCACGGTAATGAGCTCGGGATCTCCTGGCCCCGCGCCGATAAAAAAAACGGTCATCTCTTCTATTACTCCGTCATAAGCCGGGGGACTTTCGCGGCACGTATTGAGACAAACAACGGCCGAGCGAAGCAAGGAGCGTCGATGGCTCGTCGAAGGCACGATCCGCATCCGGCAATGTCGGACGCCGAACCATGACGACCGGCAAGCCGCGTTCGCGCGCCACTTCGAGTTTGGCTTCGGTTGCCGCACCGCCACTGTTTTTGCTGACGACGACATCTACGCCGCACGCCGCGAAGAGCTCACGCTCTCCTTCGATCGAAAACGGACCTCGTGCGCCAATTACGCGGCAGCGCTCGTTGCCGGGATGCGCGTCGAGGCACCGCACGGTCCAGTATTGATGCGCGGCAATTTCGCCCAGATGCGAAAGCGGCTCGCGTCCCAAGGTGAACAAGGGCCGCTCAAACGTGGCAAGTGCCGCCATCAGAGTGTTCCAGTCGTCGTCGACGAAACGCCAATCGTCGCCGGGCTGCGGCTGCCAGGCGTGGCGGCGCAATGCCCAATAAGGAACGCCCACGGCGCGGCTCGCTGCCGCCGCATTCGCGCTGATCCTCGCCGCGTAGGGATGCGTGGCGTCCACTAGCAGACCAATGCCTTGCGCTTTGATATAGCGCGCAAGCCCTTCACTGCCGCCAAAGCCACCCACGCGCACTTGGCAAGCCAGATCGCGTGGCACGCTGCCCAGTCCTGCCAAACTATAAACATGCTCGGGCCCGAGGCCGCGGGCAATCTTGAGCGCATCTCCGGTGCCGCCCAGCAACAGCACACGCGTCATAGAGCCACTCCCACGAATTGCCCTTGCCGATCGATCGCGAACATTTCGACGGCGACGTCGGACGGCACGATCCGGCGCGCCACGGCAAGCGCATGGCGGCATATGATGTCGCCGAGCGGTATGCCTTGCTCGTGCGCCAGAGCGAGTGCCTGCTGGCTCGTGTTCGCTTCTCGGAGGGTGGCCTGCAATGCGTGGCTCGCCCCATGTTCGCCCGCCCATCCCGAAAGTTGTTCGAGATTGATGCTTGACTGCCTGCTGTGCAGATCGAGGTGGCCGGCGGCAAGCTTGCTCAGCTTGCCAAAGCCACCACAGATGCTAAGCCGCTCGACGGGCGCGCGACGCATGTACTTGAGCACCGCCCCGGCAAAATCGCCCATTTCAATCAACGCCATATCGGCTAACCCATAATGCGAGCGCATGGCATCCTCGCTTGCGTTACCGGTGCACGCGGCGATATGTCGATAGCCGTTGGCCCGCGCGACATCGATGCCTTGATGAATCGACGCAATGTAGGCCGAACAGGAAAAGGGCCTCACGATGCCGGTCGTGCCGAGGATCGACAGTCCGCCAACGATGCCTAACCGGGGGTTCATCGTCTTCAATGCCAGCGCTTCGCCGCCTTGCACGCCGATCGCCACGTCGAATCCGCCTTCATAGCCGCACTCCGCGGCAAGTTCCTCAAGATGCTCGCGCATCATCCGACGTGGCACCGGGTTGATCGCCGGCTCGCCGACCGGTACAACGAGACCCGCCCGCGTCACAATCCCTACCCCCGGCCCAGCATGAAAGCGCACGCCCGGTTCCACGCTCAGGCGCACGTGAGCGAAAACGACGGCGCCGTGCGTCACGTCGGGATCGTCACCGGCATCCTTGATCGTGCCAGCTTCGGCGCCTTGCGCTCCATCGATGCCATTGACCCAGCGGCAGTAGACAAGCGGCATCGGAACGTGCTGCCCCTTGGGCAGTACGATCTCCGCCACCTCGCTCGCGACGCCGCACAGTAGCAGGCGTGCCGCCGCGAGCGAAGTCGCAGTCGCGCAACTGCCGGTGGTGTAGCCGCTGCGCAAAGGCCGTGGTGCTTCGGGCGTTTCGTCGCGCATCATGGCTCGCCGTCTGGGCGCCCCGCTTCGTCATTGCCGGGCTTTGCGATATCCAGCAGCGTGATGGGCAACGCCTGACGCCAAGTATCGAATCCGCCGAGCGGCTGCGCAACGCTCAGCGCGATGCGCGTAAGCGTCCCGCCATGCCGATCTCGCCACGCAACAAGCGCGGCTTCGCCCTGCAACGTCACCGCATTCGCCACGAGCCGTCCGCCCGAACGCAGGGCCGCCCAGCAGGCCTCAAGCACGCCAGGCGCTGTCACGCCGCCGCCAATGAAGATGGCGTCGGGCGTCGGCAGCCCGACGAGCGCTTCGGGTGCCCTGCCGGCGATCAGTTGCAGCCCTGGGACGCCAAGCGTGTCGCGATTTGTTTCAATGAAACGCTGACGCGTGACGTTCGACTCAATGGCGATGGCGCGGCAAGCTGGATGTGAGCGCATCCATTCGATGCCGATCGACCCGCAACCCGCGCCGACATCCCAGAGCAATTCGCCGGGCCGGGGGCCGAGACGAGCAAGCGTGACCGCGCGAACGTCTCGCTTGGTGAGCTGGCCGTCGTTGACGAAGGCATCGTCAGGCAGCCCCGCCGTCAGCGGCAGCGAGCGCGCTTGCGGCGCCCGGCATACCAGCGCAACGACGTTCAGTGCGGCGACATGGGGCAAGGGCCACGCGTGAGCAGCTGCATCGATACGTCGCTCTCGCGGGCCACCGAGATGTTCGAACACGGCCATCCGTGTCGCGCCGAATCCACACGCTGTCAGTTGTGCCGCAATAGCGGCGGGCGATTCGCCATCGCGACTCAATACAAGCAAACGGGCTCCGTCATGCAAGTGCCCATTCAGCGCGGCTAAAGGGCGGCCGACGAGCGATACCGTCTCGACCTCCTGCAAAGCCCAGCCGAGACGGGCGGCCGCCAACGAGGGCGACGACGGGGCCGGCAGCACGCGCAATTCGTTTGCCGGCACGTCGCGCGCAAGCGTCGCGCCGACGCCAAACAACATCGGGTCGCCGCTCGCCAGCACACACACCGGCACCCCGCGGTTCGCGAGCAAAGGAGCCACGTCGAATGGTCGCGGCCACGGTTCGCGCCGTGCGCTGATCCGCGCAGGCAACATCGCCAAGTGACGATCGCCCCCCACGATGACGGCAGCCTCGAGCAGCGCCCTGCGGGCGGCGCGGCCTAGCCCGGCATAGCCGTCTTCGCCAATCCCCACCACCGTCAGCCAAGCCGACATAACGTCATTCCTTTCGATCCAATCGATTCGCCTTGCGCCGCCAGCCAGTCCTTAAGCTTCGTGGTCGGTCCGAAAAGCGGCATAATACCGCTTCGCCGGCGCCCTTCGGGGCTGAAAAGGGAACACAGTCGAGCTGTGGCTGCCCCCGCAACTGTATGCAGCGAGTCCGCGCCGTTAGGCGCCACTGGTCGACCGGGAAGGCCGGCGCGGACGAAGACCTGCGAGCCAGGAGACCTGCCGGCCAGATCGTTCGCGCAAAGCCAAACACCGGGCGGGGTGAGCCGGTGTATTTTTTCTCGGCAGAAAGACGCTTCGCCGTTGGCCGCCGCGCGACGCCTATCTCGCGTTGAGCGTTGAGCCTTGAGCCAGATTTCATCTTATCCGCTTCGGCCGAGCGCCTGCCCGGCGCTTTCTCGCATCGTCGCTGCACGCGACGGCGGGCTGTGTCGCATCAAGCTCCCCGGCGGCGAGTTGCGCGCCGAGCAGGCGCTCGCCATCGCCGATGCGCTCGACGGCCACACCTCGGGCGTCATCGAACTGACGAATCGAGCCAATCTCCAGCTGCGCGGCGTGCGTGCGGGCCATGAGGCCGAGTTGACCGAGCGGCTGCTGGGCGCGGGGCTCGGGCCTCAAGTTCCCTCGGTTGAGGCGGCAACCGCCGCGAGCATGTCGGACGATCCGGATTCGAAATTGGCAAGCGCCGCAGCCGACGACGTGCGCAATCTGATGCTGAGCAGCCCCATCGCGGGGCGAGACGTCCACGCGTTGTACGACACGAGGCCGCTTGCCGCGCGAATTCTCGCGTTGCTGCAAGGCGAGCCACGATTCACCCAGCTTTCGCCGAAGTTCGCGGTGCTGCTCGATGGCGGCGAAAGACTGGCGATGATCGATCATCCGCACGACATCTGGCTCGCCGCGATGGCCCCCTCCGGGGGCGAGCCGTGGTTCGCGTTCGGCCTCGCCGGTCATCCATCAACGGAATCCGGTTGCGCGCTCGCCGCCGTCGAGCCTGCGAACGTTCCCGGCCTGGTTCGTGCGCTGCTCGACACTTTTCTTGATCTGGCTGGTGCCAGCGATACGCGAATGCGCCATCTGCTCTTGGCGCAGGGCGTAGAAACGATCCTTGCTGCCGTTTCGGCGCGCGTCAATTTTCCTCTGCGCCGCGACAGTCTTGTCGACGCATGGCGGCGCGCCGACGCCCAACCCTCGCTGCGTTTCGGTGCACATCGACAGCGCGCCGCCGATCTGTGGCATGTCGGTGGCCAACCGCCGCTCGGGCGCATCGATGCGCCCGCACTGCGCGCACTGGCGCAGCTAGCGCTTGCGCGCGGCAACGCGACGCTGACGGTGACACCCTGGCAGGGCGTGCTGCTGACGGATGTCTCGGAACCCTCCGTTTGCCACGTCGAAAAAGCCTTCGACACGCTTGGCTTTGTTCGCGACACGACCCATCCATTCGCCAGAACGATCGCTTGCGCCGGCTCAGCAGGTTGTGCAAGAGGCTGCGCAGATACGAAAGCCGACGCCCTCAAGCTCGCTGAATGCCTGCCGGCGGGCGTCGAAGTGCACTTGAGCGGATGCATCCGTTCGTGCGCCGCCGCGCACTGCGCGCCGTATACGCTGCTAGCGGTCGAGCCGGGCCGCTACGATCTGTACCGACGAAACGCGTTTGACGATCAGAAACCGGCGCCTGGTCACGCGCCGGCGTCTGACGACAGGACCGCCGCGACGCAGCGCTTCGGCCAGCGCATCGCGGCGCATCTAACCCCCGAAGAGGCCGCCCAACGACTCGGCGAAGCGGCCCGGAGTCCTTTTCATGGTTGACTATGTCCGCGACGGCCAGGCGATCTACCGCGAGTCGTTCGCGACGATACGCGCCGAGGCCGACCTTTCCCGCATTCCTCCCGACCTCGAAAAACTGGCAGTACGCGTGATCCACGCCTGCGGCATGGTCGACATTGTCGACGCCTTGCGGTTTTCCGAGGGTGCGGGCACCGCAGGACGCAACGCGCTCGCGAAAGGCGCCCCCATTCTGTGCGACGCTCGGATGGTCGCAGAGGGCATCACGCGAGCGCGCCTTCCCGCGACAAATCCGGTGCTCTGCACGTTGGGAGAACCTGCCATACCGGAACTCGCGCGCAAGCTCGAAAACACGCGTTCAGCGGCGGCGCTCGAGCTATGGCGGCCGCATCTCGCTGGCAGCGTCGTCGCCATTGGCAATGCGCCGACAGCCCTCTTCCGTCTGCTCGAAATGCTCGACGCCGGGGCGCCCCGCCCTGCGCTGATTCTCGGCTTTCCGGTCGGATTCGTAGGCGCCGCCGAATCGAAGGCCATGCTCGCGGCCGATAGCCGTGGCGTGCCCTATGTCGTCGTCGAGGGCCGCCGCGGCGGCAGTGCCATGGTCGCAGCCGCCGTCAATGCGCTCGCCACGGAGGTCGAATGATGGCGATCCCAGGACGTCTTTACGGCATCGGCGTCGGCCCCGGCGACCCCGAACTCCTGACACTCAAGGCCCTGCGCCTGCTGAAGGCCGCCCCCGTGCTCGCCTACTTCGTCGCGAAAGGCAAGAAGGGGAACGCTTTCGGCATCGTCGAAGCACATTTGAGTGAGTCCCAGATTCGCCTGCCGCTCATCTATCCCGTGACGACCGAGTCGCTTCCCCCGCCACTCTCGTACGAGACGGTCATCGCGGACTTTTACGATACGGCCGCTGCGGTCGTTGCGGGACACCTCGATGCGGGCCGCGACGTCGCAGTCATCTGCGAAGGCGATCCGTTCTTTTACGGCTCGTACATGTATCTGCATGACCGCCTCGCACCACGCTTCGAAGTTGAAGTGGTGCCGGGCGTGTGCTCGATGCTCGGTGGCGCTGCCGTACTCGGTGCGCCGCTCGTCTATCGCAATCAGAGCCTGTCGGTGCTGTCTGGCGTGTTGCCGGAAGATGAGTTGCGCCGGCGGCTCGCCGATGCCGACGCCGCGGTCATCATGAAACTCGGCCGCAACTTTGAAAAAGTGCGCCGCGTCCTTGACGACCTCGGGCTCGCCGGTCGCGCCCTTTATGTCGAACGCGCGACCATGCAAAACCAGCGAATCGTGCCGCTCGCCGAGGTCGACCCGATGGCCTCACCTTACTTTTCGCTGCTCATCGTGCCGGGGGAAAAATGGCAAGGATGATGACCGCACCCGCCATCGTGGTGCTCGGTCGCAGTGCGCAGACAACGGCACGTCGTATTCAAGCGCTTTACCCCGGCGCCACCGTGCACGGGCTGGCGGCCCGCGTGGAAGCCGACGTCGCCTACGACGAACTCGGTGCGCACCTGCGTGAACTCTATGCGCTGGGCACGCCGATCGTCGCGCTGTGCGCTGCCGGTATCGTCATTCGCTGCATCGCGCCGATGCTCGCGGAAAAACGATCCGAGCCGCCGGTGCTCGCCGTCGCCGAGGACGGCAGTACCGTCGTGCCGCTGCTTGGCGGCTTATCTGGCGTCAACGCAATGGCCCGCGCAATTGCACAAGCCCTCGAAGTCTCGCCGGCTATTACCACGAGCGGTGAGCTGCGTTTCGGCACTTGCCTGCTCAACCCGCCCGACGGTTACACGCTTGCCAGTCTCGAGCAGGGCAAACGCTTTGTCTCGGATCTGTTAGCGGGCGAAGAGGCGCGCATCGACGGCGACGCGCCTTGGCTGGACGACGCCAAGCTGCCATGTGCTGCGTCGGCACGGCTGACGATTCGCGTGACGCCGAATGAGTCGGAGGATAGCCGCGACGAGCTGGTCATCCATCCGCGCAGCGTCGTGGCCGCCATTGGCGACGGGGCGGCGCCCGCGGCCGACCGGGTGCTCGAGGCCTTGCGTGAACATCGGCTTGCACCGCTTTCGCTCGCGGCACTGCTTGCACCAAGCCATCGCATCGGTGAACGCCAACTTGAAGACGCGGCACGGTTGCTCGGCGTTCCGCTGCGTTTTGCGCCCACCGGTACGGGCGCCGCGTTGGCTTTCGCGGCCGAAGACAGCTCACGCAATCGTGAGCCGGAGCCTGTGGCAAATTGCCAGTCGACCGATCCATCACCGGCGCGCACTACCGCACAATTGCTCGGCGCCGCCATGCCCGTCCCCCACGATGTGCTCGCACATAGCAACGGGGTCGTGCTCGGTGTCGCAGCGAAGCCCGTATCGGCTGACGTGGTCGGTCGCGCGCGCGGATGCCTCACCGTCGTCGGTCTCGGGCCGGGCTGCGCGGAGCTGATGGTGCCCGCAGCGCGCACCGCGCTGAATGAAGCGACGGACATCCTCGGCTATGAGACCTACGTCAAGATGGCGGGCCCCTTCCGCATCGAGCAGCGCGTGCACGGCAGCGACAATCGCGAGGAGTTGCAGCGTGCGCGTCACGCGTTCGACCTAGCGAGCGAAGGCAACAAGGTAGCCATGGTCTCCTCGGGAGACCCGGGCGTATTTGCCATGGCCGCGGCAGTGCTGGAGGCCCTCGACTCCGCCGACGATCCGCGCTGGAGAACCGTCGAGCTGCGGATCGTGCCCGGCGTCTCGGCTGCGATGGCAACGGCAGCCGTTGCCGGCGCACCGCTTGGCCACGACTTTTGCATGCTCTCGCTGTCCGACAACCTGAAGCCCTGGACCATCATTGAAAAGCGACTCCGCCATGCTGCCGAGGCCGATCTCGTCATGGCGTTCTACAACCCGATATCGCGTGCGCGGCCGTGGCAGCTCGACCGCGCACTGGACATCGTGCGCACCTATCGGCGAGCGGACACGCGCGTCGTACTGGGGCGCGACATCGGCAGACCCGGAGCGACGCTCGTCACGACCACATTGGGCGAGCTGCGATCAGAGCAGGTCGATATGCGGACAATGGTGATCGTCGGGTCGTCAACGACGCGCGGCGTGGCGGGCGCTCCGCATGGAGAATGGATTTTTACGCCAAGGTGGTACCCAGCTGACGATGAGCGTGGGCCGGACGTCTGAAAAGGCGGCGCTGTTGCGGTTTGAAGGTCAAAGATGCGCCATTTTTTTCAGGTCGGCGCCGCAACGCATCGCTCGACCGACTCTGAAATGTTGGTCGAGCGGCAGGTGTGAACGCCGCTTCAGTCGGCAACGATCATGTCTTCAGGTCGCGCATACGCAGCGCCCCACGCCTGCGCAAGTGCCCGGCAGCGTCCCAGCGCAGGTACGTCCCGCTCGCAGTCCACCAGCACGACTCGATCGGCCGCTGCCGGCCGTTGAGGCTGCTCGCTGCTACGCCCGTCCGTCAAGACCCACAGCACTCGCTGCTGTGCGGGCTTGTCACGTATAGCGCGCTCGAGCACCTGCTCAGCCGTCCGCATGCCCAGCGCGAACGGCGTTCCGCCGCCCCCGCCGATCGGATCGAGCCAGCGTTCGTTCCACCAGCGCGGAATGGCAGGGCCGAAGCGCACGTCGGCGCGCGCGCCGCCAAATGAGACCAGCGCCACTTCGGCTCGCTCTGTCGCTGCATGGTTGAAGCATGCGACGAGCAACCCTTTTGCGATCGCGAGCCGCTCGCCGCTCAGCATCGATGCCGAGCAATCAAGCAAGAAACAATGCAGTACGCCCGCTTGCGCTTCTTTGGGGACGAACTGCAAATGCGCGGCCCGCAGCGGGTCTTGCCGCTTGCGTGCGAGCGTCGCCGACCAAGCGATGCGCGTACCACCGCTCGGCTGTGCTCCGCGCCGCGTGACGACACCCGCGCCCCTAGGCCATCGAAAACCGCTGCGTGCGTCAGCGGTGGCACCCTTTCGATGGCTCAGCGTTTTTTTGGCGTGAGCGCAATGACACCCTTCACCGGCGTCATGCCGGCGCGTTCGGGCGGGAGATAACCCCAATCGTCTTCGCCAGCGTTTTGCGACGCGTCGGGCGAGAGCGGCATGCTGTGCATGTCTTTGCCGTCCCCTTGATGACCGGAGCCACGTTCGGGACGCTGGGTGGACTCGGTGCGCGATCGATCATCGTCTGTGCGGCCGTCCGGCGCCTGACTCTGTAACTCGCGGCGGCGGTGCAGCAACACGGCCTGTGCAACGCGTTCGACATGCCGCGTTGTGACAGTCTCGGCTTGTTCGAGCGCGGCCAGCGCGCGTGCTGCTCGCAGCATGACGAGATCGGCCCGCAAGCCGTCGACCGCAGCCTCGATGCAGCGCGCGCTGACGTCAGCGTGAACCTCGTCGTCAAAAGCAAGCCGCCCCAGGGTTTCGCGTGCCACACGAAGCTGATGCGACAACTCCGCCTGCTCACGCGCAAACGACTGCCGGAATGCTTCGGAGTCCGAATCAAAGGCTAATCGAGCCTTGACGATTTGCTGCCGCACCTCAGGATCGAAGCAGTTGTCGAGCTCGACCATGAGACCGAACCGGTCGAGCAGCTGCGGACGCAGTTCCCCTTCTTCCGGATTCATCGTGCCGATCAGAACAAACCTTGCCTCATGGCTATGCGACACGCCATCGCGCTCGACAACGTTCACGCCGCTTGCTGCCGCATCGAGGACGGCATCAACGAGTGCATCGGCCAGCAGATTGACCTCGTCGACATAGAGCACACCGTTGTGTGCTTGAGCGAGCAGTCCCGGCGAAAACCTCACTGCGCCGCCGCGCAAGACTTCGTTGAGATCGAGCGTCCCGATCAACCGCTCTTCGCTCGCGCCAAGCGGCAATGTGACAAAGCGCCCGTCAGGCAGCAATTCCGCGAGCGAGCGGGCGGCTGTCGATTTCGCGGTGCCACGCGGCCCGCTCACGAGTACGCCGCCGATTCCCGGATCCACTGCTGCGAGCAGCAAAGCCTGACGCAAAGACGCCTGCCCGATCAGCGCACTGAATGGATAAGGCTTCGGCAATGGCTGCGTGGATTGCTCGTTCACGATGATGACCTCTCTTCGATCCTTTGCTCGCTCGCGAGCAGATGGGCTTCGATTTGTTCCTGATAAGCGCCAGGGGCCTGCCACAACCCACGCTCGATTGCCTCCAGCAAGCGCTCGCACACTGAGTGCAATGCGTGCGGATTGTGCTGGTGCAAGAACGTGCGCGTGGCATCGTCATTCAGGTAGGCGTCCGTGACAAGCGCGTATTGATGATCGGAGATCACGCGCGCCGTGGCATCGTAGCCGAACAGATAGTCGACGGTCGCCGCGATTTCGGCCGCCCCCTTGTATCCATGCCGCTTCACGCCATCGATCCATTTCGGATTGACGACGCGCGAGCGAATCACGCGCGCGATCTCCTCCGTGAGCGGGCGCACGCGCGGCGCGGCGGGATTGCTATGGTCAGCGTGATAGATCTGAGGTTGTCGGCCAGCGAAATGGCGCACGGCGGCCGCCATCCCGCCCTGAAACTGGTAGTAGTCGTTGGAATCGAGCACATCATGCTCGCGGTTATCCTGGTTTTGCAGCACAACGTCGATCGTCGCGAGCCGCGTGGCGAACACCCCAGGCGCCGCTTCGCCTGCGCTCGTCTGCGCATAGGCATAGCCACCCCATGCGCGATAAGCTTCCGCCAAATCGGCGTCGGTTTGCCATTGGCGCAAATCGATCATCTCCTGCAAACCCGCCCCGTAAGCCCCCGGCTTCGCACAGAAAACACGCCATCCTGCCCTCTTGCGCGCCTCTTGCGCGTCGAGCCCACGCGCGATCCAAGCATCGCGTTCGCGCAGCACACGCTCTCGTATTGGGTTGACGTCCGCGGGCTCGTCGTCGAGCTCCGCCACCGCCTGCACGGCCGCATCGAACAGATGCATGACGTTTGGAAAAGCGTCGCGAAAAAATCCTGACACGCGTAGCGTCACGTCGATGCGCGGCCGCTCGAGTACTCCTGCCGGGAGAATCTCGAAGTCCGTGACGCGATGACTTCCGGGCGCCCATTTCGGCCGCACGCCCATGAGCGCAAGCGCTTGCGCGATATCGTCACCGCCCGTGCGCATCGTGGCGGTGCCCCAGACAGACAAGCCGATCGCACGCGGGTAATCGCCATGTTCCTGCAAATGCCGCTCAATCAAGAGTCGTGCCGACTTCAGGCCGAGCGCCCACGCGGCTTGCGTGGGGATCGCGCGCGTGTCGACCGAATAGAAATTGCGGCCCGTGGGCAGCACGTCGGGGCGTCCGCGCGAAGGCGAACCGCTCGGGCCCGGTGGCACGAACCGGCCTTCGAGGCCGCGCCGCAGCTGTCGTAGCTCTTCGTCGCCGCAGGCATCGAGGCGCGGCAGGACGTCATCGCGCAGCCGGCCGAGCACGCGCTCGGTGAGCGGCATAGCGTCGGGCGGCAGCAAGGCTGCGGACGCCCGGGCGTTCTCGCCGGAACCCGCACCGTTACAGACGGCGTCGAGCAACCTGGCCGCCAGCCCTTCTAGACGCTCGCGCGTGTCGCCATTGTGACGCCACGGCGCGTCGCTGACTTGCTCGAGCAGTGCGGGACGTGGCCCCGTCCATGGCGTGGACCATTCGGCCGTCAACGGATCGAAGAGATGGTCGATACCCAGATCCTTCGCCAGCGCATCGATCAAACCCGCGTTGGCGTTGTGCCCGTCTCCGACCGGATAACGCCCAAGCGCGAGCAGCGTATCGCGCCGCTGCGTGCCGCTCGGCGATGAGCCGAACGTATGCAAGCCGTCGCGAATCTGTGCCTCTTTCAGTTCGCAGAGCCATGCATCGACGCGCGTGAGTAACGCGTCCTCCTCATCCTGCCCGCTCGGCTTTGCAAGACTCAGCTCTTCATGAAGCCGATGCTTCAAGATGGTGTCGAGTATCGTACCGCGCAACAACCTCGCCCGACGCGCGTCGACCATCAATGCTTCGTAGTACTCATCAACTTGGCGCTCCAGATCCTGGAGCGGTCCATACGTCTCAGCACGTGTGAGCGGCGGCATCAGATGATCGATGATGACCGCTTGCGCACGCCGTTTCGCTTGGCTGCCTTCGCCAGGGTCATTGACTATGAACGGATAGAGATGCGGCATGGGGCCCAGCGTCAGGTCGGGCCAGCAGCGCTCGCTGAGTGCGATGCTCTTGCCCGGCAACCATTCGAGGCT
Organism: Trinickia sp.; assembly: GCF_035492435.1. Lineage (GTDB taxonomy): Bacteria > Pseudomonadota > Gammaproteobacteria > Burkholderiales > Burkholderiaceae > Trinickia. Next base: position 37,635 of record NZ_DATJJF010000082.1, on the reverse strand, counting down.
GCCATGCTTGCCGACGTGCACAATCGCATCGACTTGAAAGGTATGCCGCAGCCAGAAATAGAACGCCAGATAAGCATGCGGCGCAACCAGATCTGCGTCGTGGTAGCTCGCGTAGTCGCTGGCCTCCCAAGAACGCGCAGGCTGAATGCCGATGAAAATGCGACCGCAGCGCCAGCCCGAAATCATGAAGCGTCCGCCACGAACCGTGGGATCGTTCTCCGGTGCACCCCAGCGCGCGTTCACGGCCTCACGCACCTCGCCAGGTAAGCCAGCTAAACAGGCCCGATAATCGTCGAGGCTATAACTTTGAAGTGCAGGGCGCAGGTCACGCATCGACGGATCATTCGTCACGCCCTGCGTCAGCCGCTTCATCAATGCAGCACCGTTCTCGGGCAAGTCCGCCGCGCGATAACCTTCGTCGCCAAGCATCCTTAGAATGGCCACCACCGATTCGGGTGTGTCGAGCCCCACGCCGTTGCCAATCCGTCCCTCGCTGATCGGATAGTTCGCAAGCACGAGCGCGAGCCGCTTCTCGTCGTTGCGCAAATGGCGCAGCCGGCACCAACGGCGACTGAGCTCCGCAACAAAATCAATGCGCTCGGCATCGGGCTGATAACGGACGACGTCCACCTCCGTCAGCGGACACCGATAAGCGAGCCCCTTGAAGCTGACCGCACGAGTGACGATGCGCCCGTCAACTTCGGGCAGCGCGACGTGCATCGCGATGTCTCGCGAATTCAGGCCCTGCTCGTCTTTGAGCCAGTCGTCGCGATTGCCTCCACTCAGTATCACCTGCAAGACGGGCGCGTCGCCTGCCAGGGCCAGCGGCTCCGGATCATCGAATGCCGAGGCGGCAAACGCCGTAGTGTTGAGCACGAGCGAGACATCATGCTGCGCGCTGAGCTGTGCCACGACGTCACGACTGACGGCGTCTTTCAGCGACGTAACCGCGATCGGCAGCGGATTCATGTGCCGCGCCTCGAGCGCGTCGATCATCGCATCGAACACGGCCGTATTCGCTGCCTGCAGATGCGCTCGATAAAATAGAATGGCGACAACCGGCGCGCCAGCACGCCAGCGTGTCTGCCAGTCAGCGATCGTGACGGTATCGCGCTGCGGGTAATAGAGCGCTGCGGCGGGCAGCTGGACGGGCGGCTGAGGCTCCCGTCCCCAGCCGAATGCATGCCAGGCAATCGCGCGCAGGAAGCCTTCTGCGTTGAGCGCACCGCCTTCGCGCAAATAGCGCCACAATTGCTTGCACAGTTGTGTATTGGCGGTGCTTTTGGCGATGAGGTTCGGGTCCTCCTGCAAATCACCCGAGAACATGGCGAGCATCTGATTCTTGCGTCTGGCCAACTCGACGACACACTCGATGCCATACGGCCAATACGCCTCGCCGCCCAAATGATCGACAACGACGACGCGCGCATGCTGCAGCACATCGTCGACATAGAAATCGACGGATGCGGGCTGCCGCAGATACGTCACGTTCGCAAGCCGCACGCTCGGGAAATCATCGCCGAGACGTCCGATGACGCTTGCGAGCAGCGAGAGCGTCGTGTCAGCGGAGCTGAGCACGACGATATCCGCCGGACGCTGATCGATGCGGACGACACCGGCCGTGTCGTCGACGAAACCACCGGGCACGGTGCGCAGCAGATGCATGGTGAGTCAGCTCGAGGACGGATCAGGATTGAACGGCCGAAGCCGCAGCGTCGATAAGCGCTTCGCCCAACGCGGCATCGAATGCGCGCTGCAAGACCGCTTGCTCGAGATCCTCGCCGATGAGCACAAAGCGGCTCGCCGGCGTTTCGTCCTCGCGCCAGCGCCGGTCGAAATAGCTATCGAAGCGTCGACCGACGCCCTGAATCACGAGCCGCATCGGTGCGCCGGGAAGCGCGGCAAATCCTTTCGCGCGATAGATGGTGTAGCTTTCGACGAGCCGCTGCAACGCCGCAATCGCCGCCTCGCGCGACGCCGGAGCGCCCGTCACCATGACGGAATCGAATTCGTGGTGATGATGATCGGCATCGTCGGCGTCGCCATGATGGTCTGGGCGTGTATCGATCGTCTCTTCAGAGGCCGATTCCAACCCGAAAAGCGCATGCAAGTCGACTCGTCCGTTTTGTGCAGCCACGATCTTCACCTGCGGCGGAACCTCGGCGCGAATCAGCGATTCGACGGCACCGCGCTGCGCGTCATCGAGCAGATCGATTTTATTGAGCACGACGAGGTCAGCCGCACTCAGCTGATCTTCGAAAAGCTCGTGCAGCGGCGATTCATGATCGAGATTGGGATCGGCCAAACGCTGCGCATCGACGGCGTGCGGATCGGCCGCAAACTGACCACTTGCCGCAGCCGGCCCATCCACTACCGTCACGACAGCATCAACCGTAAAGCTGCTTTTGATCAACGGCCAGTTGAAAGCCTGCACGAGCGGCTTCGGCAAAGCCAGCCCGGACGTTTCGATGAGCACGTGATCGATCTGCGAGCGGCGCTCGACAAGTGCCTCCATCACGGGAAAGAACGCTTCCTGAACGGTGCAGCACAAGCAGCCGTTGGCAAGCTCGTAAAGTTGACCTTCGGTTTCGCGGCCGGCTTCGTCGCAGCCGATTCCGCAACCTTTGAGAATTTCGCCATCGATGCCAAGTTCGCCAAACTCGTTGACGATCACGGCGATGCGCAAGCCGTTGGCTTGTGCGAGAACGTGGCGAAGCAGCGTGGTTTTACCGCTGCCGAGAAAACCGGTGACGATCGTCACGGGGATCTTGCGCATGGATGTTTGCATGCAGAGCGCGATGCACCAAGAAAGGAAGTCATAGCCGGAAGCGCCGCCTACCCGCAGCGTCCAACCTCTCCTCTGGCCGGTATCCGGGCTGACGAAAGCGCCACTTCACCTTCCCACGCGAGTCAACTGTTTCTCACGCAGTGGTTGCCTGCATGCGCGACCTTGCGCGCATACATCGAAGCCGGCTCCGCATCGCTTGCCGCGATGCATTCGTCTACCGTTGCGGGGGCAGCACAGATTGGCTTTGCCGTGATTGAACCATCCCGGAAAGCCGCTGTTTCCCGTTTAACTGCGCGCGCCAAGAATGCGCACGCGAGCACCAGATTGGCTGCGAGTGTAGGTTTGTTGGTCCGTCCAGTCAAGGAATGGGCTTCCTTGTCTGTGATATCTTATGCTCTCATCCGGGCACAATGCGAAATGCACGCCAGCCGTTAGCGCTGAAGGTTCGGCAACCGGGCACACCCCAATTGCTTGTACTCACCCACCTACGCTGCACGCGCGCGTGCGCACTCCGCGCTAGTGAAGCGGCTACTGCGACCAAGCCGCCGCGCCGACAATGAGCCGCCTTGCGCCCCCTCCCCCGCAAACCAATGCGACACAAGCAGCGATAAAACCGCTTGTTGTGGGTATCGGCTGCCGGCGTGGCGCGACGGTGAACCAGATCGATGCTGCCGTCCGGGCTGCACTCGGCGCGCGTTCGATCTGCGAAGTCGGGCGCGTTGCGACGATTGCGTCGAAAGCCGATGAACCCGCGTTGCTCGAATTCTGCGATGGCTACGGCTTGCCGCTCGTTACGTTTTCATCGGGCATGATTACGGCATGCCTGGATGCGAACGCAGCACTTGCCCGCTCGCCAAATGTGCACGAACGCGTGGGCGTGGGTGGCGTCTGCGAGCCGTGCGCACTGCTCGCGACGCCAGGGGGTATGTTGATTACCGCCAAGCAGGTACTCGACGGCGTTACGGTCGCGATTGCAGCAGCAGCCGGCCATGCCAGCCCCGCCGGCAATGACGCGGACCTGCCGCCAGACCCAGACGCAGGCGCAAACCCAGACGCAAACCGATAGAAAGCCATGAAAACCGACAACGAATCCCATCAGCGCATGACGCAACGGCGTCGAGAAGGCCACGAGAAAAAACAGGCTGCGGCCACGCACGAAAAGGGCCTGTTGATCGTGCATACGGGCAACGGCAAAGGCAAGAGCACCGCTGCCTTCGGCATGGCTGTGCGAATGCTCGGCCACAACGAACGGATCGGGGTGGTGCAGTTCATCAAAGGCGCATTGCACACGTCTGAGCGAGACTTTCTGGGCAGCCACCCGCAATGCGATTTCGTCACGATGGGCGATGGCTATACGTGGAACACGCAAGACCGCGATGCCGACATCGCGACCGCACGCAAAGGCTGGAGCGAAGCTGTTCGCATGATCGAAAGCGGCGACTACCGGATGGTGATCCTCGACGAACTCAATACCGTTATGAAGTACGACTACCTCCCGCTCGAGGAAGTGCTCGCCGTGGTGAACGCGCGCGCGCCGATGCTGCATGTCGTCATAACGGGCCGCCATGCGCCTGATGCACTCATCGATGCGGCCGACCTCGTCACAGAGATGCGACTCGTCAAGCACCCGTATCGCGAGCAAGGCGTCAAGGCACAGCGAGGCGTGGAGTTCTAACGATGCCAGCTTGTCCCGCCCTTTTGATCAGCGGACCTGCCTCGGGTCAGGGCAAAACCACGATCACGGCCGGTCTCGCGCGCCTCCATCGGCGAGCCGGACGCCGTGTGCGCGTATTCAAGGCGGGCCCGGACTTTCTCGACCCGATGATCCTCGCGCGGGCAAGCGGTGCGCCGGTGAAATCGCTGGACTTATGGATGGTCGGCGAAGAAGCGTGCCGTCGCCTGCTGAGCGAGGCAGCGCAAGAATCGGACCTCATCCTCATTGAAGGCGTGATGGGCCTGTTCGACGGCACACCGAGCAGCGCCGACCTAGCGGCAACGTTTCATGTGCCCGTCGCGGCGGTCATCTCTGCAAAGGCCATGGCACAGACCTTCGGCGCACTTGCGTGGGGTCTCGCACAGTATCGGCCCGACGTTCCATTTCATGGCGTGCTGGCCAACCACGTGAGCTCGCCGCGCCATGCACAAATGCTCGAATCGTCATTACCTTCGACGTTGCGATGGCTGGGCCATGTGGCACCGTCAGGGCAGATTCAGCTACCCAGCCGGCACCTTGGGCTTCACCAAGCCGAAGAAATCGACGACATCGAAGCGCGCATCGAGCACGCGGCCGATGCGCTAGCGGGCACCGCGTTAGCCGAGTTGCCCCCTGCCATCGATTTTCCATCGTCGACAGCGCCTGTGGTGCCGCCACTACTCGCGGGCCGGCACGTGGCCATCGCGCGAGACGCCGCCTTCTCCTTCATCTATCCGGCCAACCTTGAGCTGCTCACGCAGCTCGGCGCACGCGTCAGCTGCTTTTCGCCACTCGCCGACGAGCCGCTGCCGGTTGGCACTGACGCACTCTACTTGCCCGGCGGCTATCCCGAGCTTCATGCCGCGACGCTAGCCGCGTGTGCGCGCAGCGCCGAATCGATTCGGGCTCATGCAGCCGCGGGTAAGCCCATCTTCGCCGAATGCGGCGGATTGCTATATTTGCTGGATCACTTGACCGATGTCGAAGGCAACGCGACGCCAATGCTCGGTCTACTGCCCGGCCAGGCAACGATGCAAACGCGGCTTGGTGCGCTAGGCATGCAGGAATTGGCGACGAGATACGGCACAATGACGGGCCATACGTTTCACTATTCGCGCTTGACGACTCCGCTCGAAGCCGAGCGCCACGCGACGCGCCCGGGAACCGGTGAGGCTGGCGAGGCGGTTTTCCGTCACGGCCCTATCATCGCAACATACATGCATGGCTACTGGCCCTCGAACCCCACTTTGACGGCGGCACTCTTTCATGGCGAATCCCTTTAGCGAATCCGAACGTGCGGCCGTCTATCGTGCCATCTACGAGCGGCGCGACATGCGCCATTTCGTGCGGGGCCCCGTCGCACCTGAAGTGCTCGAACGCCTCATCGACGCTGCGCATCATGCGCCGAGCGTCGGCTACATGCAGCCATGGCGCATCGTGCGCATCACCGATCCCGCCGTGCGCTTGGCGCTGCACGCGGCTGTCGAGAGTGAACGAATAAAAACAGCGGATGCTCTAGGCCAGCGCCGTGACGAGTTCATGAAGCTGAAGGTGGAAGGCATGCTCGAGTGCGGCGAGGTGCTCGTGATGGCCTTGATGGACGGCCGCGAACGTCACGTATTCGGACGCCGCACGATGCCAGAGATGGATCTCGCCTCGGTTGCTTGCGCGATTCAAAATCTGTGGCTCGCTGCACGCGCGGAAGGGCTCGGCATGGGTTGGGTATCGATCTTCGATCCCGACGACGTACGCGCGCTGCTCGACATTCCGACTGGAGCGCAACCCGTCGCCATTCTGTGTCTGGGGCACGTCGAGCGGTTTTACGACGAGCCCATGCTCGAGACCGAGCGCTGGGCGACGCGCAAGCCGCTGAAAGAATGCCTATTTGAGAACCGATGGCCCGAGGCGTAGCCGATACGAGCCCACGGGGGCAATGCAGCACATGGTGCGTGTTGCTCGCTAATCTCCTACTCCTCGCGAGACCAAACGATCGAGCAGGTGCAACTTCTCGCGGTCGCTCATCGCCCTCCACGCCTTGATTTCTTCGCGATTGCGCAGACACCCCTCGCAATAGCCGGTTTGTGCGTTCAATCGACAAACATCGATGCACGGCGAGCCCACGGGTCGTTGCACCCGTGCTTTGGCGATGGCATTTTCAAGATCACTGTACGGTTTTTTTTCTCGGTTTTCCATCATCGAACATCCATTTCGCTGCGTGCTTCGCGCAGCGCGTCCTCAATATGCCCCCACGCGGATTCGTCCGCCGCAAGACCAAAACGCAATCCTGCGACGACATCGAATCGGCGCACCCAAACACCGTGCCGGGCAAGACAATCCTGCCATTTCTCCGCGCGTGCGTCGCGCACCCAGGCAAAAAATGGGGTGTGAAGCGCATTCAGGCCGTACACGCCCAGCAACCTGACAAGACGAGTGCTGGCCGCCGTGAGCCGCTCGCGCGCCTGCGCCTGCCATGCTGTGTCGAGCAGAGCCGCTCGCACTGCCGCACGCGCCGGCCCCGAAACCGTCCAGGGTCCCCGCAGCTGCCGCATCGCGCGATCGACGCGCGGGCAGGCAAGAACAAAACCCGCGCGTGCACCCGCAAGGCCGAAGAACTTGCCGACCGAACGCAACACAATCAGGCCTTCGCTGTCCGAGCGGGAGGCCACGCTAAGCCCCGGTATCGCTTCAACGAACGCCTCGTCCACCACGAGTGTGCCGCCGCGTGCGGAGAGCTGCCGGTGCCAGTCCATAACGACCTCCGGCGCGAACTGTTCCGTACCAGGGTTATTAGGATTGACGAGGACCAGATGCTTGAGGTTCGCAGGCAACGAACGCCCTGGCTCCAGCACGAACGATGCGCTATCGCGCCGATCTGCAAAAGGCTCGGTGATGAAGCGCTCTACACGGAAGCCCGCCCGTGCAAAAGCAGGCGCGTACTCGCCGTAGGTCAGCAAGCCAATGCCGATCGGCCCCGCGGGCAAGACCTCCGGCAACATGCGGATCGCCGCCTGTGTACCGGCCATCGCCAGCGCTCGCACCGAACCGTAATGCCTGGCGGCCACCGCCTCCAGGTCGTCGTCGTCATCCGGCAAGCGCAGCCATGCGCTGGGTTCGATGGGAGGCACGGGATAGCCGTCCGGATTGATGCCGGTCGACAAATCGGTCCAATTTTCACGCGCGATGCCATATCGCCGAACGGCCTCGCCCAGATTGCCGCCGTGCGCAATGGAAACGGGTTCATTGAAATCGATCATAAGCAGTCCTAAACGATCATCGATACCACGCCGACGAGTGCGAATACCGTCAGCCATAACCCGATTGCGCGGCGCACCAGTGAAAGCGCGCGACCGACGTCCTCCGCGCCGGGCGGTCGGCCGGCGCCCAGAACGGGCCGCGGCTCGTCGACGCCATGGTAGCGAGCTATCCCCCCGCACGACACGTTCAGGCTGCCTGCACCGCTCGCCATCACAGGGCCCGCATTCGGGCTTTCCCATGCGCTTGCCTGACTCCGCCAGCATGCCAGTGCGGTCCTGCAGTCTCCGCATAGGGCATAGGTCAACGCCGTCAGCCGCGCGGGCACATAGTTCGCGATGTCGTCGAGCCGGGCTGCCGCCCATCCGAAAAACAGAAAGCGTGGCGTTCGATACCCCCACATCGCGTCAAGCGTGTTCGCGAGGCGGAACGCCAGCGCGCCCGGGCCGCCGGCAATGGCAAACCAGAATAGCGCCCCAAAAATGGCGTCGTTTCCATTCTCGAGTGCTGACTCGATCGCCGCTCGTGCGACAGCCCCTTCATCGGCTTCGGACAAATCCCGCGTCACGACGCGTGATGTCAACGCGCGGGCTTGCGGCAGGTCGCCTGCCTCCAAGGCCGTTTTGATGGGCGCGATATGATCCGTCAGACTGCGAGCGCCGAGCGCAAACCATAGCGATGCAACATGCAGCGTCCACGCGAGCGCGACGGGCGACGTCCGCGTCAGCACGACGAGCAGAATGACGGGAGGAGCAACCGCGAGCAGCCAGCCCACGACACCCATCGCACGGCTCGCCAGTGCACCGCGCGCGGCCGTCCCGCATCGATCGTCAGCAGCGACTTGGAGCGCATCGTGATCGGGGTTCAAACTTCGCTCAATCCACTTGGCAAGACGTCCAAAGCCGACGAGCGGATGCGCCCGGCGCGGTTCGCCCAAGAGCGCATCCAACGCGACGCCTGCCAGTGCGAGCAGGCAGGTCGCCCCCACAGAGAGCGGCCCGATCATTGCGCAACTCCCGCAGCAAGACCTAAACGGTGCGCCGTCCCGAGCACGGCCTCCGCGCACCAACGCCTGCTCATGCGGAATGCGCGCCCGTCGCGCCAACCTTCAACAATCGCACCGCCGATGACATAATGCTGCGCCATCCTCAATCCCCCACATCTGCTCGCACACGCATGACGCCCCACGCCACCAGAATTGCCACGATGTCCGGCACGCTGATGATTCAAGGAACGAGTTCGGATTCGGGCAAGAGCACGATCGTCGGCGCGCTGTGCCGGCTCGGTGCACGCGCCGGCCAGCGCGTGGCGCCGTTCAAGCCTCAAAACATGTCGCTCAATAGCGCCGTCACGATTGACGGCGGCGAGATAGGCCGGGCACAAGCCTGGCAGGCCTTGGCTGCGGGCCTTGCGCCCGAGATCGACATGAATCCCGTGCTGCTCAAGCCGAATAGCGACATCGGCGCACAAGTCATCGTTCACGGCCACGCGCGCGGCAATTTCGATGCACGTGCCTATCACGGCTACAAGCCGATCGCCATGCAAGCCGTGCTCGAATCGTTCGAACGGCTGCGCGCAAAAGCAGACATCGTGTTTGTCGAAGGCGCCGGCAGCCCGGCCGAGGTAAATTTGCGCGAGGGCGACATTGCAAACATGGGATTCGCCGAGGCGGTCAATTGCCCGGTTGTGCTCGTCGCCGACATCGACCGAGGCGGCGTATTCGCGCAGATCCTCGGAACGCTTGCGTGCCTCAGCGACAACGAGCGTGCGCGTGTCAAAGCCGTGATCATCAACAAGTTCCGCGGCGACGTCGCCTTGCTGAAACCGGGAATCGACTGGCTGCAAACTTGCACGGGCAAACCTGTGCTCGGCGTAGTGCCGTTCGTGCCGAACTTGTGGATCGACGCTGAAGACATGCTGCCCGCCGCAAGCCGCCGGGTTGCAACGGGCGATGAAGTCCTGCGCGTCGTCGTGCCCGCGCTGCCCCGCATCAGCAACCATACCGATTTCGATCCCCTGCGCGCGCACCGCCAAGTGGACCTTCGCTTTGTGCGTGCCGGCGAACCGTTGCCGGGCGCCGATCTCGTCGTGCTGCCGGGCAGCAAGAGCGTACAGCGCGATCTTGCGTGGCTGCGCGAAAACGGATGGGAATCGTACCTGCATCGACATCTGCGCTACGGCGGCAAGCTCATCGGTGTATGCGGCGGAATGCAGATGCTGGGGCGCGAGCTGCGCGACCCGCACGGCATTGAAAGCGACGTCGCTTGCGAGCGCGGCCTCGGTCTGCTTGATTTCGTCACGACACTCGAGCCTCGCAAGCAGCTGGCCAATGTAGAAGGCACGCTGCGCGTCGGCGATAACGTGCCGGTGCGCGGTTACGAAATTCACATGGGCGCAACCGTTGGGCCCGCACTCGCACGCGCAGCGATCCAATTGCGCGATGGCAATGCGCTTCGCGATGAAGGCGCACTGTCGGAAGACGGACAGATTCTCGCCACCTATTTGCACGGCCTCTTCGATTCCCCCGATGCCAGCGCAGCGCTGCTGCGCTGGGCGGGATTGCGCGACGTCGAGCGTATCGATCACGATGCGCGCCGACTCGCTTCGATCGACAAACTTGCAGACGCAGTAGCGGCGAACGTCGACATTGACGCACTTTGGCGCCTGATCGAATAGGCGCGGGGCGCGCACAAGCGAATACGAAGCATGCACGGAAAAAGGTAGGCGAACGGACGGGGCCGATTATAGCGGAGCGCGTCAATACATCAGCCGCTGACGAACTCGCACGCCTGTCAGTTGGTCTTTTTTGGGCGCCGCTCCCGAGCACACGCCAGCGAGCGCGGCTGCAACTCTGCCTTGCCGCCGTTTTATTTCATCTGTGCGATTCAACACAGGCTTTGTCTACCCAAAGCATCACAATGCCTCCATCGGCGCTCATCGCGTGCAAGCCCCGTCTTTCTGGCTACGCTCCGCCGCCTTTGCCGCACGACGGCTACGCTAAGTTGGAGACACGCAGTGATTTCCTCCTCCCAGAAGGCGCTTACCCAAAATCTGCGTAACGCCACAGTGACAGCTGCATCTTTGTTTGTAGCGACATGCTTCTGCGCCCCATCGTCTGCCGTTGCCTCGCCTCCCGCCACTAGCCCAACGAAAGCCGTGGCCGCTCCGTTTCCGCCCCCGCCTCCGCCTACCAGTGCAAGCGGGCCCGTAGACTTTCCTAGCATCGTCGAGCGGTACGGCGCTGCGGTCGTCAATATCAGCGCGGCTTCCTCATCTGAGCCCGAGAACGCCACGCCGTTGGATGCGATCGACACAGAGGATCCACTGGCCGCATTCTTCAAGCGCGGGGCACCCGCGCAGGATGGCCCAACGAACCCGCCTCGCGTCGTCTGGGGCAGCGGCTCGGGCTTCATTATCAGTCCCGACGGCCTCGTATTGACGACGGCGCATATCGTCAATCGCGCAGAGGAAGTCACCGTCAGACTATCCGATCGGCGCGAATTCAAAGCGAAGGTGCTTGCAACCGACCCGCAAACCAACGTCGCTGTCCTGCAAATCGAAGGCGGAACGAAGCTGCCCTTCGTCAAGCTTGGCGACTCCTCCCATGTACGCGTGGGCGAGCAACTGCTTTCCATCGGTGCCCCCGACGGGCCCGCCAACACCGTCACCGCCGGCCTCGTTAGTGCGCAGCCGCGTGTGCTTGCAGACGGCACGGCGTTTTCGTATTTCCAAACCGACATCGCGGTCCACCCCGACAACTCGGGCGGCCCACTCTTCAATCGCGCCGGCGAAGTCATCGGCATCGATGTTCAGGTGTACGCGGAGACCGAGCGATTCCGCGTTCTCACGTTCGCCATTCCGATCAATACGGCAATCGCATTCAGCCGGACGCAGGCGTCGAACAAATCGGCACGCGGCAGTTTTGGCATCGAGGTTCAAGATATCGATCCCGGCTTGGCGGCGGCATTCGGCCTGGCCCGGCCGTCAGGCGCGTTGGTGACCGCGGTGGCACCGGCTGTGTCGTCTCGCAGCACCGCAAACGGCCTGAAGGCGGGCGACGTCATCACCGTGGTTAGCGGCAGAATTATCGAGCGTGCCAGCGACTTCATCGATTACGTAGGGAACCTGCAGCCAGGAGCGAAAGCCACGCTGAGAGTGATACGCAACAAGCGCCCTATGGCCATGGTGCTGACTGTCGGCGGATCTGACGAAGCGCAGGCAGCTCGACCGAAAGCAAGCAGCGGCGTGGTCGACCGTATCGGCTTGAGCGTGCGCCCATTGACCGAAAGCGAGCGACGCGCGAACGGTCTCTCCAGCGGACTTCTGGTTGACGGAGCTGCGGGTCTCGCCGCCAGCGCAGGCATACAGGCGGGTGATGCGGTGCTGTCGGTCAACGGCACGCCCATCGCCTCCCGTGATGACCTCAATGCGTTGCTCGAGCGCTCGGGTAAAGAGATCGCGTTGCTGATTCAGCGCGATAACACCCGCAGCTTCGTGTCGCTCGAACTTAAATAAGCGCTTGAGCGCGGTGTGGCGCATTACCCCCGCCGCGCTTTCTTCCTACGCCGAGAGCACCGCTCGTCGCCCCCTGCGGGCATTGCCCGCGGGTGCTCTAGCATGCCCTTCTTCCAAGTGCTCATGGTCGCAGGTTCCTCGCCTGTGCTAACGCGCTCGCTCGTCGCATCGCTGCGCATCCGATGCAGCAAGACCGAGGCAAAATCGCTGCGCTTGCCTCGTGCAAAGCGCAGCGCGTGCGACGGCCTCCACCACGGCATCGAGCGGCGTCCCGGGTCCGAATATCTCCTCGACGCCACACCGCTTGAGCACGGCCACGTGCTCATCAGGCACGATACCGCCTACGACAACGGCGATGCGGGCCTGATGGCTGGCGAGCTCCTGCAAGACTTCGGGAACCAACGCGAGATGCGTACCCGCAAGCGACGAAATGCCGATCACGTCGACTCGCCTCACGAGTGCGTCTCGCACGACCGCCTGCGGGGACGCAAACAATTGCCCAAGCGATACATCGCAACCTGCATCGCTAAGCGCCGCCGCGACCAACTTCACGCCGCGATCGTGACCATCTTGCCCTAGCTTGGCGATCAACACCCTAGGGGTGCGCCCAGTGTCGCGATGAAACCGTTCGATTTGATCGCATGCTGCGCGCCATGCGGGATCGGCGACGCGCGCACGCGCGTAAAGCCCGACCGACGTTGAAATCGGCGTGTTGTAACGCGGCCAAATTGCTTCCAGTGCCGTCGTACATTCCCCGACGGTGGCACGGGCGCGCATGCAATCGATCGTCAAAGCGAGCAGGTTTCCGGTTCCGGTGCGGGCAGCATTCGCTAGCGCTTCAAGCGAGCGCTCAACGTCAGCCTGGTTGCGCCGATGCTTTGCCGCCTCGATTCTCCTGGCTTGCTGCGCGCGTACACGCCGACCGTCCACCTCGAAGCAATGGGTGTGCTCGTCGACGTCCTCAGCGACGAAACGATTAACGCCGACGACGACGCGCTCCTTACCGTCAATCTTGGCCTGTGTCTGAACGGCACGCTCATGAATACGTCGCTGCACCCACCCCGAGCGAATCGCGTGAAGCACGCCCCCCTCGCCATCAATTTCTTGCATGAGCGCATCGACGCGCTGCGCGACGTCGTGGGTCAACGACTCCATCATGTACGAGCCGGCCCATGGATCGATGACGTCGCACAACCCCATCTCGTGCTGAAGAATCAATTGGGTATCGCGTGCGACGCGTGCGGCCGCCACGGACGGCAGCGCGATCGCCTCGTCGTATGCGTTGGTATGCAGCGACTGCGTTCCGCCGAACACGGCCGCGAGCGCTTGAGCTGTCGTGCGCACAATGTTGTTCTCGGTTTGATGCGCGCTCAACGTCCATCCCGAAGTCTGGCAATGCATGCGCAAGGCGCGTGCCTTATCCGAGCGAGCCCCGCATGATTCGGCGATGCGAGACCAGACGAGCCGAGCCGCACGGAGCTTGGCGATTTCAGCGAAGAAATCCGAGCCGACGCCGAAAAAGAAGCTCACACGCTCACACACGTTGTCGGCGCTCAGGCCTCGCTCGATCAGCGATTCGACATACGCTCTCGCGTTGGCCATGGTGAGCGCAAGCTCGAGCACGGCATCGGCTCCGGCTTCCTGCAGGTGATAACCCGACACCGAAAGCGCGTTGAAGCGCGGTGCGTGTGTCGCGAGAAACTCGACGACATCCGCGGCGATGCGCATAGAAGGCTCGGGCGCAAAGATCCACGTATTGCGGACCATGTACTCCTTGAGGATGTCGTTCTGAATCGTCCCTCTCAACTGGCTCGATGGGACGCCAACCTCCTCGGCGGCAACCATGAAGGCCGCCATGATGGGCAGCACGGCGCCATTCATCGTCATCGATACGGAGACTCGATCGAGGGGCACATCCGCAAAAAGACGCACCATATCTTCGACCGTATCAATCGCAACACCGGCCATCCCGACGTCTGCAGCTACAAGTGGGTCATCGGAATCGTAGCCGCGCTGCGTGGGCAGATCGAACGCCACCGATAAACCTTGTGCACCTTGCGCAAGCGCCGTGCGAAAGGCCAAATTGGAATCGGCCGCATCCGCGTAGCCGCCATACTGCCGGATCGTCCATGGCCTCTGGGTGTACATGGATGAGTAAGGCCCACGCACGAATGGCGCATGGCCTGGCAAGTTGTCCAGATGCGGGAGGCCCACGGAGTCGGCTGCGGTGTAAAGCGGCTTGATACTGAGCGGTGCGTTGAACCGCCGCATTCGTTTGTCGGCATCATCGACGCCGGCGCAGCTCATCGGGTCCGCGGACATCCCGTCGGGCGATGCCGTCATCGCACCCTCCAATGCTTTTCGGTCAATACGTCGGCAATCTTCTGCCCGTCGCTGCCGCGCCGCACCTCACACCAGTGCGCAATGCCGATCTCATCGACATTCTCGGCGAGCACGTGAACCTCGAGTGAATCCCCAATATTCACGTTGCCATAGAAATGCAGGTCTCGCCTCGCCAGTACCGGGGGATCCGGGAACAGGTGCCGCTGCCATTCCGCGCGATCGATGAAGGCCTGAAAGCTGGCGAAGTAAAGAAAGTCGGCCCCATTGAAGTCGTTGCTCGGGCACGGCAGGAACACGCTCGGCGCATAGAGCGCGGATGCTGCTCCGGCGAGGCGCTCACACGCTTCGCGCTCGCCGGCGCGCAAGCGCTTGCCCAGCAGCACCATCTCTCTGGCGGCATCGGGTATCGGACTCACGTTGCCCGCGAGTTTGGCCAATACTGCGCGGGAAACCGAACGGTTGTCCCGCGCCGCATGTCGTTGAACAAACGTAGTCGACATCGCAAGCGCTGCCGACTCAATTCCGTTCCATAGGAGCTTATGCATGCTGAAATGGCGAACGGCCCCCGTCCGGCACAGTGATGTCTCGATCTCGATGCTGTCGTTTTCGACGATCCTGTCGATCCGCGTTGCTCGCAAGCTGATCGCTGTGAACGCAGCGTACGACCGAGAACCGTCTTCCGCGACGAAGTCCGGGCAATCGCGGCCAGAATGCTCCGCCAATGCTTCCCAATGCCGATGCCCGCATTCCTTGAGCAACCAGTTCTCGGACAGCCCCGTGAAACACAACTGTGGCATCCCCGCGATATAGCGATGCTTCGCTGAAACCATCGCTTTACGCCGCCATCGTTGCCGCACGGGACGCTGACGCCGCCTCACGAGCGACGATCGCATCGACTATGTGCTCGGCATCGCGAGCGACGCCCGAGAAACGCCCGGAACCCCAGGTGTGCAGCCACGGCAGCCCGATGAAATAAAGCCCGGGCTGTGGGGTGATGCCGCGCTGATGGGCCGGATAGCCGCGCCCATTAAACACGGGCGCATCGAGCCATGAAAAGTCCGGCGTGAAGCCGATGCACCAGACGATCGACGTGATGCCGCTTTGCGCGAGAACGAGTGTCGTGCGTTCGCCGGATGGACTCAATACCGCTTCATAGTGGGTCGCGGGCGGTGCATCGATGCCGTTCTTTGCGATGAAGGCATCGATACCTGCGTTGATGCGGTTGTACGTATTGTCCGCATCATCGAGGTTCGCTACGAGGTCAGGGGCGAAACACAGCTCGCCTCCACGCATATCTTGCAGCGTGCCATAGAGCTCCATGCCTTCGCGAGCGAACTTGCGCAAGTCGATATCCCGGCCGCCGTCCCGCCCCGTCACGTAATGATTCGTGTTGTCGCGCACGCCTTCGCGTAGCGGATGCTGCTCGACCGGCATCTCGTAGTAGCCCATGTCCGCGAGCCAATCGACGACATCGCGTCCCCGATAAAAGCGGGCACAGCGCGGTGCCTGACCGACCGCCAGATACACCTTGCGGCCAGCCAAATGCAAATCTTCTGCGATCTGCGCGCCCGACTGCCCCGATCCGACGACGAGCACGGCGCCTTCGGGCAAGCCTTGCGCATTACGGTACTCGGACGACTGAATTTGCACGATGTCCGTCGGTATACGTTCAGCCATGCGCGGCACGATCGGCTGATGGTAGCCCCCCGCAGCGACGACGACATGGTCCGCCGTGAACTCGCCGCGCGTCGTCACGACCTGATAACGCCCATCGCCCCCCCGCTTTACCCGCTTCACTTCCGTATCCTCGAGGACGGGCGCGCCGACTGATGCGATAAAGCCGTCGAGGTAGCCGATGATCTCGTCCTTCTTCATGAAGCCGTGCGGATCCGGGCCCGTGTAGTGATGTCCCGGCAAAAGGCATTGCCAGTTCGGAGTGACGAGGCAAAACGAATCCCATCGTTGATTGCGCCACGTGTGCGTCACCGTCTGCTTTTCAAACACCAGGTGATCGATGCCAGCCCGCTTCAAGTAGTAGCTGATGGACAGCCCGGCCTGACCGCCGCCGACGATCAGCACGCTGTAATGACCGCCTTGCGTGAGCTCGGTGTCGATATTCGACGGATGCGACATGATGAATTTCCGCTTTTAAAAGTCTGTTACTACGAGCCCCGCAAGACAGAACACACGGGAGTGCAGGGTTATTCAATCAAAAACCAGGACCTTAACGTCAATTGAGGCCCAACACGGTCACCACCGCATCGGGAACGCCGACGAAGCGCAGCGCATCATGCTCAATTTGCGCGAGCTGATCCATGGCAGCCGAACAGGCATATCCATACTTCTGGCGCACGCGCTCGGAAGCGTTGCCGAGTGCCTCGCGCGAGCGCTCCAGGAACTCGTGAAGGGCGTACCGGTCTCCGGGCTTGAAAAACTCGCTGACGATGCTCGACGGCGAATAGCAGTTCGCTTCCGCGCCATCGGGCCACCGGATGCGAAAGTACATGACAGGCATGATCAATCCTCGACTAAAGTCGCCTTAATGAAAGGCCTCGCGCTGTGCACGTCAGAGCGCATCCCCATGGCTTGCGCCGATAAAGGCGGCGTCGCTGAAATCCCATAACAGCGCTTGCTCGCCTCGTCTTTCCAAAACCGCTTTGCGCGATGCATCGACCGTGCCGATGACCGCGCATGCGAGCGAACGATCCGCAAAACGCGCCATGACCTCGTCGACATGCGCATCGCGTACCGAGAGTAAAAAACCGAAGCTTGGAAACGACAGGAGCCAGCGCTCGAAATCGGCATCCGTTTCGATACCGTGCGGTCGCGCAATGGAATCGAGATCGATGCACGCACCGACGCCGGAGCACTCGAGCAACATGAGAGCGGTGCCGAGTACACCACCCATGCTGATGTCCTTGGCCGCGTCGCATAAGCCGTCTTCGGCCAGCGCAGGCAACAACTCGAGATCGGCGCGCAACCGGTTTGCCGGCGCCCCGACCGATGCGTTCCAGAATGGATAGGGGTCCTCAAACTTGCCGCGCAAGTCGACAGCCATCAACAGTCGGTCACCCGGCCGTGCATTGAAGCTCGAAAGAAGCTTCCGAGCGCGCCCGATGATCGACACGGCCAACTGTGCGCCGTCGTTGCGCGTATTAGTGTGCCCGCCGACCACAGGTATTCCGTAGGCAACCGAGGCAGCCGCCATCCCATCGAGCACCGGCTGCGCAGCCGTCAAACCATCGGCCCATAACGCATCGACGACGGCAATCGGCCGCCCGCCCATCGCGTAGATGTCGCTGACGTTGACCATCACGCTGCTGTAGCCCGCAAACCAGGGCATCGCTTTGACGAATTCGCCGACCATGCCTTCGATCGCAAAGAGCAGATACCCATCCGCGTCTGCAATGGCGGCACAATCGTCACCGACCGCGATCGCCTGAGAAAGGTCTTGCATGCCGCCCGGCATTCTCTGGGCAAGCGACGCGACCACTCCGGCGATATCGTTCTTATGGCAAAAGCCGCGGCTGGCGCGCAGCCGCTCCACCAGTGCTTCGACACTCATGCAGCGCTCCCGGTGCGAATCACGAATCCCGCATGCGGTGTGGCGCAAGGCGGGTAATGCTCGAGCTGCGCCTGCATCAAGTGATGGGGGCGACCGTGCAAGGTTTCCTCGCCGAGCACATCCCAGCGCAGCCGCCGAAAAAGCGGCACGTTCTGGCTCTGGACGTGTGCAAGAAACGTCTTGCAGCCAAGCGAGTGCGCACTGCTCACCGCGAGACGGATCAGCGTCGAGCCAATTTTGCCGTGGCGCCGAAACGCCGCGTGCACGGCAAGCCGAGAACCGAGCCACACCCCCGGCCCCGTTTCATGGATGCGCACCGTGCCGACGATCTGCTCCGGCATCCCGGCGATACAGCTCACCGCGACGAGCTGTTGTGCGCGCTCGTCGATGTCGTCGCGATCGTCGCCTACAAAAACCCCTTGCTCCAAGCAAAAGACCGCACGCCGGAGCTTGAACGCTTCGGACGCTTCCCAGGCGAGCGTCGTCCACTTGATGCGGTATTCCGTCGGCACGTAGGCGAGCGGCAACGGGTCGACATCGATCATTTCGGCCAGCATGCTCACTCCTCGTATGACGACAGCGACGAACACGCGCCGCACTTGCCGCAGCCTGCCTTGATATCGGCGGAACGCATGCCCGCCTCGCGCAGCATTGCGCCGAGCGGCGCCAGTACCGATTTCATAAAACCGGGCGACGGCGCCGGGTGATCTTCAAGCGGCGTGCCGCTGATCGGCACGAACGGAACGACGAACGGATACACGCCGATCTCAATCAGTTCGCGGGACATGTCGAGAATTCCGGTAGCACTATCGCCGAGTCCGGCCAGGATGTAGGTGCTGACCTGACCACGGCCGAACACTGCAACTGCGGCCTTGAACGCCTCCATGTAGCGCGCGAGCGGCACGGTTGCCTTACCCGGCATGATCCGCTCGCGCACCTCCGGCGTCACGACTTCCAGATGCATGCCGAGCGTGTCGATTCCGCTCGCCTTCATCCGCTCGAACCAGCGATCGTCGTCAGGGGGCTCGCACTGTGCCTGGATCGGCAAGTCCACCGCCGAACGAATCGCAAACGCGCTTTCGCACAGAATTTTCGCGCCACGATCAGGCGTTGGCGGGGTACCCGTCGTCAACACCATATGCTTCACACCGTCGAGCAGCACGGCCGCGCGCGCCACCTCGGCCAGCTGCTCTGGCGTCTTGCGGGCGATCGTGCGGCCTGCGGCAAGCGATTGACCGATTGCGCAGAACTTGCACGCCTTGCGGCGGCTTTCGTAGCGAATGCAGGTTTGCAGCACCGTCGTCGCAAGCACGTCGGCGCTATGCAGCGTTGCGATCTGTGAATATGGCACGCCGTCGAGCGTTTGCAGCGCGTAAAAGCGCGGCTGCTTCGGGAAGCGAATACTGGCGATCGGGATCGTGCCGCTCATGAGCGCACTCGTTCCGTTCTCGTCGGGTTGCGAGGCGACGAACGGCGAATTCCACGCCGTGCTGGTATGCACCGGCACCATGATCGTCACACCATCCACGGTGACGGCCTTGTGATCGGACGGACCGGCCCCACCACGGCGGCTCGAGGCGCCGGCAGCAGGGTCGACCAAGCGCAGGCCTCGCGACTGAAGCTCAGTCATCAATTGCCGGCTCTTCGCCGACGCATTCTCGCTGACGCTCATGAAATGCTCCTACGTTGAGGACTTCGTCATTTGCCTGCCCTGCTTTGGGATGGCGCATCGGGCTAACCGGGACGGCGGGGCGATCGTTGATCGCGAGGCTCAGCAGCTCAGGCCGAGCATAGTGGCCGACCGAATCCATCATGCGCTTGCGTTTGGTGATAAGAGACATGTCGAGATCCGCGACGACAATGCCCTCGCCTTCTCGCAGCGGCTCGGTCAAATGCTGGCCTTCTGGCGAGACGATGGCGGTATTGCAACCGCCACGCAACGCTCGCTGAAGTTTCGGGTCGTCGGTGATCGATGTGATTTGTGCGTCCGTCAGCCACCCGGTGGCGTTCACGACAAAGCATCCCGATTCGAGCGCATGATGGCGGATCGCCACATCCATTTGCTCCGCGAATATCGGACCGACTAGCGAGCCCGGAAACTGGCTGCAATGAATCTCTTCATGCTGTGCCATGAGCGTGTACCGCGCGAGCGGGTTGTAATGCTCCCAGCATGCAAGTGCACCGATTCTTCCAATTCCCGTATGGGCGACCTTCAGGCCGCTCGCGTCGCCTTGCCCCCAGATCATGCGTTCATGAAACGTCGGGGTGATCTTGCGGCGCTTCAAGACGAGCCGGCCGTCGACATCGAAGACCAGCTGCGCGTTGTACAGACTTCCGTGATCGCGCTCATTGACGCCAAGCACGACAACCATCGCATGCCTGCGCGCACGTTCGGCGACAGCCTTCGTCACGGGTCCCGGCACGACTACCGCTTCCTCGTAGAGGCGCATATGCTCGGCCCCCGATGCGACAGGGGGACGAATAAACGAGAAATACGGGTAGTACGGAACGAACGTTTCGGGAAAGACGCACAGTTGCGCACCTTTGCCTGCGGCTTCGTCGATGGCCGCGCAAACCTTCTCTAGCGTTGCGCTGCAGCGCTCGAGATCCGGAGCGATCTGCACGGCTGCCGCGCGAATGATGCGTCGATCGGACATGCTAGGACTTGCCCCTTAGACGGTCCACGTGTGGATGATGAGTGCGTTCTCCCTGCGATGCAGAAGCTGGAGGTCGAGCACGTCGAGCGGGTTGATCGGCCGAATGCCTTCGATGAGCGATGCCTCGCCGTGCCCGTACAGTGCTTGCAGCGCGAAGCGGCACGCGTAGACCTTGCCGCCCTCAGTCATGAATTTGACGAGTTGCTTGTTGAAGTTCAGATGTCCCGGGAACGCCTCATCGCCGAGCGTCGGGAAGCCGCGCTGCAGACCAAGCGTCACACCCGGCCCATAGAGCAGCACCGATGTCTCGAAGCCCTTGCGCTGCAGGCGAGTGGCTTGCAGCAGGTTCACGAAACCAATCGACCCTTCGAACGCGACCGTATGGAACGTAACCAGCGCTTTCTCGCCTGGCTCGGCTTTCACGTCCTCGAAAACTTTCTCCTCGTAATCGACGAGGAAATCACCGTTCTTGTGAAGTGGTGTATTAACTGCAGGCATGGTGTTCTCCGACTCAACTGCGAATTAATAAAAATGCCGAATCGATTTATTCGGACAGACGCGAAGGGATTAATGCAACCGCTGTGCCATGCCGAGGGACTCAAAATGCAATCAACTTGCAATCATTAAGGTGGCTGACGACTTGGACGCCACATAATTTCTTTCATCTTTGCCCGGACAACTCGTGCGCCGTGCAATACGTCGTGTGGAGCACTGCACGGAAGACCGCTTGAAGTGCGCCGCCCTGAGGCAGGCTGCCGCGTATTGGTGCATCCAACACCAAAATAAAACATCGACGCGATCAATGCCATCAATATAATCTGACAAATAACTGATTTATTTATCCATCCACGGCGAACGTGATATCTTCGTTGTCCGGAAATGAAGTTTTGGCAGTCCAATCATGAATGCTCTGACTAATCATTGGCTTAAAAGATTGTCGGAGAGCCGCAAGCCGGCCTATTTGACCATTCCCGATCTGATCGAAGAAGATCTCGCGAGCGGCCGCCTGCGGCCGCGCGATCGTCTGCCCGGATTGAGGGACCTCGCGAATGCACTGCATCTGAACTACACGACCGTCGCACGCGCCTATGCGGAGGCGCGCAAGCGAGGACTTCTCGATGCGCGCGCAGGCAGCGGCACGTTCGTGCGCGGCCGGACGCAGACGCTGCCGATTGCGGGCGGCGGCAGTGTCGAGATGTCGATGAACATGCCGCCGGAGCCACCCCAGTTGGCCGCACGCTTGCGCGAATCGGCAGCGAGCCTGTTCGCCGGCATGGACCCGTTCCGGCTGTTGCGCTACCAGGATTTCGGCGGTACCTCCGCAGACCGTGCAGCGGGCAGAGATTGGCTCAGACAGTGTCTGCCGAGCTGCCATGAGGATACGGTGCTCGTCTGTCCGGGTATTCATAGCGTGCTCGTTGCCCTGCTCTCGCAGCTGGTCCGCACCGGCGAGACAATATGTCTGGATGCGCTTGCCTATCCGGGAATCAAAGCGATCGCGTCGCAACTAGGCGTGCGTTTGCAAGGTTTAGCGCGCGACGAGGACGGTCCGCTACCTCATGTTTTCGAAGCGTTGTGCAAAGCCGAACGGCCGGCGGCGTTCTATTGCAATCCGACACTGCAGAATCCAAGCACGCTGACACTTTCCGCTGGACGTCGAGAAGCATTGGTGGATGTCGCGCTTCGCTATAACGTTCCGATCATTGAGGACGACGCATACGGTAACCTGCCGCAGCGCAGTCCCGCACCGCTCGCAACGCTGGCGCCCGAATTGACTTTTTATGTGACGGGCTTGGCCAAAACGGTGGGTGCAGGGTTGCGCATCGCCTACGTCAGCGCGCCGACCGTGCGGCAAACGCAACGCATTGCAGGCGCACTACGGGCGACGACCGTCATGCCAAACGCATTTACCGCTGCGCTGGCAACGCAGTGGATCAGCGACGGCATCGCGCACGACATGCTGAGTGCGATCCGTGGCGAAGCGAACGAACGCCAGGCGATCGCTTCGCAGGAACTGGCAGCGTGGCGATACGACGCCCATCAAGACGGCTTTCACCTGTGGTTACCGATTCCGCCGCAATGTGACTGGAGCGCGCCTGAACTTGCGCTGCAGTTGCGTAATCGAGGCATCGGCGCGGTCGCGGGCGCCGCTTTCTCGACGGACGGAAACTCGCCTAACGCGATACGCGTCTGCTTGGGCGGTCCGCAAGATCGAGACGGCTGCCGCCAAGCATTGAAGCAGATCGCCGACATGCTCGAGGATCCGCATCAGC
Organism: Trinickia sp.; assembly: GCF_035492435.1. Taxonomy (GTDB): domain Bacteria; phylum Pseudomonadota; class Gammaproteobacteria; order Burkholderiales; family Burkholderiaceae; genus Trinickia. The sequence continues at coordinate 14,549 of NZ_DATJJF010000082.1, read as the reverse complement.
TTCATATGCCGATGATGTAATCATCATGAGCGGTGGCAGCTGCGATGGTGATATGTCTACAGAAGCGCTCCGCGGCACCAGAAGTCCCTTCCCAGCAAGCGGATGGCGGTCGCCTGCTCACTGCCATAAACAGACGAGCAGCGTATTTCAGGTCTTGCGTCGGCGGATACTTCATGCTCCCGCGAACGCCTTCGCACGGCGATGCACAGCACTAATCGGGAACCGGACCGCTTGCCGCCTCGGCCAGCCAGTGCAAGAACCATTGCGCCGCCAGATGCGCCACCTGCTCGAGCGCGCCCGACTCTTCAAAAAGATGCGTGGCGCCTGGCACGATTTCGATCCGATGCTCGCAGGCAAGCCGATCTGCCGCGGCTTCGTTCAGACGCAGAACCTCCCTATCCAGCTCACCGACGATGAAGAGCGTGGGCGCGGCCACATCGGTAAGCGCGTCCTGTGCAAGGTCCGGGCGGCCGCCGCGCGATACCAGCGCGCGAACGGATTTGTCGCCTGCCGCGACGCTCAGCGCCGCCGCCGCCCCAGTGCTGGCTCCAAAAAGCCCCATTGGTAGCAATGCCGTCGACGGCTCCCGGCGCAGCCAATCGAGCGCGCAACTCAGTCTTTGTGCCAGCAAGGGGATGTCGAAACGGTACTCCGCCGAAAGCAGATCGCGCCGGGACTCCTCGTCCGTCAGCAAATCGAAAAGCAGCGTGGCAAGCCCCAATTGATGTAGCGTATCCGCCACATCGCGATTGCGCGGACTCAGCCTGCTGCTGCCGCTGCCGTGCGCGAATGCGACGATGCCACGTGCCCCATCAGGTATTACCAGCATCCCCTCGAGCATCCGGCGATCGCTGGGGATCATCACTTTTGCGGTTTGCATGGCCCAGGCTCCGCGTCCAACGCGACCATGCGAGTGCGCGCAAATTGAGTGCCACGCGCACTCCTTCCATTAAATCAATCACTTAAATCGTTTTCCCCGACGATATCCACAGAGACGTTCACAGAAAATGTGGACAACCCAACATATGCTTCAGAGGGCGGCACCTCAGCGGATCAGGATTCGGCGCAGGAGTGTCAACAGACGGCACTCACGTTGCTTCCTCCATCAACATGCTTTGCGCCTCGAGGTGCATTCGAATGAAAACGTGATGGATAAAGGCCGGATTCGACGGATTAGCCCGCAGCATGACGCTTCGAGCGACACGCCCCCATGCTGCCTGGCGAGCGAGTTGAGGTAAGGAATGGACAGTGATTACAAACGCTTGCCAGCGCGCAAGGTGCTCCTCGCAATCGATGACTCAATCGCGTCGCCAACGTCGCATCGTGCGTTGGCCTATGCGCGGGATCTGGCGACAGTTGGCGGTGAAATATTGGCGGTGCGCGTGGGCGCCGGTCCGAAATCGCCCGTGCCTGCAACGACACTTGACTCGCACGGGCCGCCGGTGACGCGCAACCCCTGGATGAACGACACCAGCGAAGCCGTCGATCAAGCGCGCGAATTTTGCGCCGAGTTGAACATTGTCTTGCATGCAACGATCATCGACCTGACGGAGCGTGGCGGCCATATTGCGCATGCCCTGGCGGAGACGGCGCAAACCTGGGAAGCCGATCTGGTGGTTGCCGGCGCGCGTCCGGAGCACAGGCAGCGAGGCTGGATCGAGCACACCGTCGCAGAACTGATCTGCAAGCTGGCTCAATGCCCGTTGCTTGTTGTCCCAGCGAGCTTCGATCGCAATGCCGAATTCGCGTGCAAAAGGATCCTTTTTGCCGTCGACGGTAGCGACGCCGCACTGTTCGCGCTTCGCTACGGCGCGCGGTTGGCCATGGCAGACGCCCATTTGCATGCCATTTATGTCGTCGATCGGGCCGTTCATCTCACCGATTTCGTGCCAGTGCATCTACTTGCCGAGGGCTTTCTCGCCAAAGGCAGCGCAGCGCTCACACAAGCGCAGACCATTCTTAGCGGCACACCCAGCAAAACGAGCACCGCGCTGGTCACCACTGAGCGTACCGCCGACGATGTCGCTCACACCCTGGTGCGCGAGGCTTTGCGTTGGAATGCAGGGTTGTTGACGATGGGCACCCGCGCCAGACGTGGCGTGGCCCATTGGTTGCCGAGCCATGACGTAATTCGCGTCGCGCGGCTTACCCAAACGCCGCTACTGCTCATTGGCACAAACCAGAATTGATTGATCCGCACGGCATGAGGTACGCAATTCCGGGCTGGAGCTCCACTCCTATGGCCATGCGCTTCAAAGTAGCCGTCCGGGCCACAACGGCGCTAAACTTTGGGTGACGCACCCTTGGCGGAGAGCCATCATGGACGACCTTGACCCGAACCGGACGTTTCGCGGGCTTCCGTTGACACCGGAGCAAGATGCCGAGATCAGGCATTACATCAAGGTTCGCAAGCAACAAGGCAAACCGTGGGACACCCCCGAGCTTGCTGCGATGCTACGCGACATGCTGGAGCCGCCGACCGCCGAAGCAGACGATGTGCTCCCGGATTTCGACGAAACGCGCTTAGCCGCGGAGCGCGCGCAGTTTCTCATCGAAGACCAATTGGACCCGACAGAAGCCGCCGAAGAATGGCAAGCGGCGATGGAGTCAGAAGTAATGAAGAGGTCCAATCATTAAATCGACTGCCACGCTTCCGTCCTGCCCACGTTGCGCCAACCGCGCTTTCGAAGTATTTGCGGCGTTTCTTAAGCTAGGCCTCACTTCGTTTGGTGGCCCTGTCGCCCATCTGGGCTACTTTCGCCGTGAGTTCGTCGAGCGTCGACGTTGGCTCGACGATGAGACGTACACCGATCTGCTCGCGCTCTGCCAGTTTCTGCCCGGGCCAGCGAGCAGTCAGGTCGGCTTTTCAATTGGACTCATGCGCGCTGGCTGGCTTGGGGGAATGGCGGCCTGGTGTGCCTTCACATTGCCTTCAGCGCTGATGCTGATCGCGTTCGCCGCCGCGGCAGCGAAGCTGAGCGGCCTGCTAGGCGAAGGGCTTGTGCATGGCCTGAAGCTCACCGCAGTCGCCATCGTCGCACAAGCGGTATGGGACATGGGAAGACGCCTATGCCCCGATCGAAGGCGCACTGCGATCGCGCTCGGCGCTGTCATGCTGCTCAGCGTGGTGCAATCCGATTACGCGCAACTTCTCGTTATCGCGCTGGGCGCAGTAGTCGGTGTCTATGCCTGTCGAGCGAGTGCCTCGCCAAGGCAAGGGCAACCGTCCTCTTCGAGGAAAGTAGCGGTGCCGGTGCCTCACTGGGCAAGCATTGCCGCACTTGCGATCTTCTGCCTGCTGTTGTTCGGTATTCCGGCTGCCACCGGCCTCGCGCATGCAGCGCACCTCTACGCGCTCGATGCGACGCTGCGGCTTTTCGATGCGTTCTATCGCTCGGGGGCGCTCGTCTTCGGCGGCGGCCACGTCGTGCTGCCCCTGCTGCAACATCAACCTGCAATTACCGGGGCCGTCGATCCCAGCCAATTTCTCTCGGGCTACGGTGCGGCACAGGCAGTCCCAGGTCCGCTCTTTACGTTCGCGGCGTTCCTTGGTTGGGTGATGACAGCAGCGCCCTACCGCATCTTCGGCGCGGCGCTGGCGACAGCGGCGATCTTCCTGCCGGGTCTGTTACTCGTCATCGCAGCCTTGCCGCATTGGCAATCGCTGAGCACCCGTCCATCAACAGCGGCCGTCTTCGCCGGAATCAATGCCGCAGTCGTCGGCTTATTGGCCTCTGCGCTGTATTCGCCAGTATGGACGAGCGCCATCCATACCCCGATCGACTTCGCCATTGCGGCGATCGGATTCTTCTTGCTTGTAAAATGGAAATCGCCGCCGCTTGCAGTCGTGGCGTTCTGTGCAATAGCCGGCGCCGCTCAAGTCGCACTTGGCTGAGCTTGCCTTAGCCTGACACGCATTGAAAAAAATCGGCTCGTGACAAGCCAATTAGAAAATATGCCGGCTCAACACGCCGGCATATCGATATCGTGATTTACTACTTCGGTTGAGCCACCGTGCGCAGATAGGGCTTTAACGTCTTAAAGCCCGCCGGATACTTCTTCGTTGCTTCCTCGTCCGACACCGACGTCGGAATAATGACGTCATCGCCAGGGCGCCAGTTCACAGGCGTAGCAACCGTATGCTTGGCGTTCAGCTGCAGGGCGTCAAGCAAGCGCAGCACTTCATCGAAGTTGCGGCCGGCACTCATCGGGTAAACCAACATCGCCTTTACCTTCTTGTCCGGCCCGACGATGAAGACCGAGCGTACCGTTGCGTTGTCGACGGCTGTCCTGGGTCCACTGCTCGCGTTCGGATGGATCATGTCGTAAAGCTTGGCGACGTTCAGATCGTCATCGCCGATCATCGGATAGTTCACGGCATGGCCCTGCGTTTCGGCAATGTCACCAACCCACCTCTCGTGGTCGCTGACGGGATCAACGCTCAAACCGATGATCTTTGTGTTGCGCTTGTCGAATTCGGGCTTCAGCCGAGCCATATATCCGAGCTCGGTGGTGCATACGGGCGTGAAATCCTTCGGATGTGAGAAAAGGATTGCCCAACCGTCGCCGATCCACTGGTGAAACTGAATCGGGCCTTCAGTCGTGTCGGCATTGAAATCGGGCGCTTCGTCACCGATTCGGATGGTCATTTCAAACCTCCTTTGCTATTGCGTTGGCAAGTCAAAGATCCTCGTACTTGACGCGAATAATGTCGCGCATCTAAAGGCAAGGGATGAAGCTCCAAATTATAGACGTCGAATGAGCAGCCGGTGGCCGCCTCGCACCGAAGCAGATATCGCGGGCGTCGAACGGGTAAGGCGTCGCTTCGAGGCTTACCGCAACGGTGCAACTGCCGCCTCAGTGCAGTACCGATTCGTTTTTGCTGCCGGCCCGATAGCCGGCGCAGGCATAGTGAGTGCTTGCCAGACGCCGCATCATGCTCCGCGTTACAAAAAATGCCTCGCCAACAACCTGCCCGCAAACCGACCCCCAGCGCGGCTGAGGTAGGCCGCGTGTCGTATGGAGCGGTGATATGATCAGCGGCTTCTTGTTGACGGGCAAAACGAGCATGGCACGCTCGCTGATCGAGCCGAGCCGATCTGTAAGCCCTGCGGGGTGGCTCGCGCCACGAACCTTTCTGCCGAGCGGCGAATATGCTCGCGCTCCCTTGCGCTTCGAGCAAGATTCGTTTGCAATTGCAAGAGGGCGGCACCGGCGCAGGTCGAGAAAGCCATCGCTGAGCATACCGGCTGCGGTACGGTGTGCGGTTCCAGCGAGCCCGAAAGCAAGCGATTGTTGACCGCGACGGCGATTGCATGACCTCATCCAAGCTCCGCATCTTGCTCGTTACCGATACCGACAAACCGATCGGCGAAATGCGCGAGGCACTGGCGCGCCTCGGCTACGAAATGCTCGCCGAAGCCGCAACGCCGCAGGCACTGCCCAAGGTTGTCGAGCAAGAACGCCCCGATGTCATCATCATCGATACCGAATCGCCCTCACGTGACACCCTCGAGCATCTGGCCGTCATGAACGAAACCGCCCCGCGGCCTGTGCTGATGTTCAGCCACGATGCGAACCAACGCTTGATTCGGGAGGCCGTGGATGCGGGCGTCACCGCGTACCTGGCCGAAGGCCTCGCGCCCGAACGGCTAGCCCCGATTCTCGAGGTCGCACTGGCACGGTTTGCTCATGAGGAAAAACTGCGTCAACGACTCGCAAAAGTCGAAGGCGAGCTGGCCGAACGCAAGACGATTGACCGGGCAAAGCGGCTGCTGATGGAGCGAGGCAGGATTTCGGAACATGAGGCCTATGCCATGCTGCGCAAGCGCGCAATGGACGGCGGAGTGCGGCTTGCCGAGATCGCGCGCCGGATTGTCGAAGCGGCAGATTCATCGAGGTAGAAATGCACAACGACACCCTTTCCACGGAAGCAACCACGCTGGAAAAGACGCATCTTCGCGTGGGCTTCGTGGCGCTTTCGGACGCGGCGCCAATCGTTGCCGCCAAGGTACTCGAGTTCGGGCACCGCCACGGGCTGACGCTCGAACTGTGCCGCCAGCCCTCTTGGGCGGCCGTGCGCGACAAGCTGCTCGCCGGCGAACTCGATGCCGCGCATGCGCTTTATGGGCTCGTCTATGGTGTCCAGCTTGGCATCGGCGGCCCCCAGGCGGATATGGCTGTCCTCATGGTGTTGAACCGGAATGGACAAGCCATCACGCTTTCCAAGCGACTCGCGCACGCACTCGATCAAACTGGCAATTTGAAAGCTGCGCTTGGCACCCTGGGCCGGCGGCCCGTCTTCGCACAGACGTTTCCGACTGGCACTCATGCCATGTGGCTCTATTACTGGCTTGCTGCACAGAGCGTACATCCGCTGACGGAGATTGAAAGCGTTGTCATTCCGCCGCAGCGAATGGTCGACGCGCTGGCGCGCGACATGCTGGACGGCTTCTGTGCCGGTGAGCCATGGCATGCGCTCGCGCAAGCCTGCGGCGCCGGCGAAACGGTTGCTTCAACGAGCGCCATTTGGCCAGGCCATCCGGAGAAAGTCCTGGCCTGCCGGCGAGACTTCGTTGCACGGCACCCGAATACGGCGCGCGCCTTGATTCAGACCATGCTTGAAGCCTGCCGATGGGTCGACGCGCTGTCCCACCGAGACGAAATCGCGCGATGGCTTGCCAAGCCAGACGCACTTGACGTGCCGTTCGAACTCATCGCCCCACGCCTCTCCGGTCGGCAGACAGGGGGGCGTTTCTCAGAACCTCCGCTGCCCGTGTCGTTTTTTGACGGCGGCGCAGTCAACTATCCACGTATTTCGGAGGGGTGCTGGTTCCTCGGTCAATATCGGCGCTGGGGCTTGCTACGTGGCGATAGCGGAGCAACGGGCGACGCCGAGATCGCGTCAGCCATCAATCAGACTGCGCTCTATCGTGACGCTGCAGCAATCGTCGAAGTGCCGATTCCCGAAGAAACGCGAAAAGACGTGTTTTGCGACGGCGCCACGTGGGGTTGACGCGGCCACCGATCAGCACCGATCAAACCAAAAACGAGCCGGCGTGCGGCATCGAACATTCGCCGCGCCACACAAGTCTGACAATTGGCGGCATCGGCTTCAAAACTTGAAGACGAATCGCACGGCGATGTGCAATAGCGCCAGACAGTCGGCGAGGTCGGGGCAACGAAGCAAAGATCACGTCATGCGTGCGAGGCACCGACGACTGGGCGGTTTCGGCTGGTTGTTCATAGCCGACGGGGGAGAGAACCATGAACCTGATGGAAATGGCGACGGAAGCGGGCTTGCAAATATTGCTCGACGCACGCATCGGCAGCCTGACGTACCACAGCGTCAGCGGGCCGCTTCCAGCACTGCAGCGCTTCGCCGACGCGGTGAAAGCGGCGACGCTCGCCGAATCCCGAAAGCGTAGAAAATCGAGAAGCGACGCAAAGCGGCGGATTTCGCGTCACCCGTCCGCACGAACAAAAGCTGCGCACCATCGCCCATTCGCTTGTCGTCGCAGACGGCTGTCGTGCAGCGTCCAGGACAATATTGGCCGAGAGGCGCGATAGGACCACTTCGAGCAGCTCGCGTGAGCCGAAGCGCACAATGGTGACGTGCGCTTCTTAACGGTTGCCGACGGCAACATCAGCCCTGTCACGCAACAACAGCAGCGGAACGGTTGTATCGCGCAGCAACGATTCCGAGACACTGCCCGCAAGTAGCCGCTTCAGCCCTCTTCGGCCATGCGAATACATGACGACGAGATCGGCGGAAAAATCCTCAATGGCTCGCGTCAGCACAACTGCGACACCGTCCCCGTACGAATCGATCGCTCGCGTGCTCCCCGCGATATGAGCGCGTGCGAAACGCTCGCGCGCATCGTCAAGAACGGACGTTGCCGTACGACTTGCGGTATCGTCGTCCGGCACCATCGGTTCCACAAAATTCTCGGTGAGATCGACCGTCTGCGCGCGGTGCTCGACCACGAAAACTGCCTGCATATCGGCGTGCATGAGGTGCGCAAGCTCGATGGCTTTATCGAGGGCAAGCATTGCACCGTCGCTGCCATCGATAGGTACCAAAATTCGCTGGTACATGGAACGCCTCCCTCTAAAACGCCGCGTCTGAGAGCACCTGCCATGCCAAACACTTGCCGGCGCATCGCGAATGTCCGGCATCCGCGGCAGTATGGTTTCGATCGAAGTCGGGACAACTCCGCGGTTTGCGAATCGGCGACTCTGTGCGTATGTTAACCGGCACCATCAAGCGTCCGTGCGCTGCGCTGCTCCAGCCTCGCCGCCAAGAATGAGCTCCGACAGCTTTGGGTCGTAGCTCGAGTGCACATGCACCCGCTTTGTGTCTGGAAAGGCATACGTGTATGCCTTGCGCAACGCAAGCGCAGCTTCATGAAAACCGGAGAGGATCAACTTTTGCTTGTTGGGATAAACAGCGATATCGCCCACCGCAAAGATGCCAGGCCTCGAAGATTCGTAGTGGGAGGTATCGACCGTCACACGGCCGCCGAGCGTCTCGAGCCCCCACTGTGCAATGGGGCCCAGTTCAGCAACGAGACCGAAGAGTGCAATCACATGGTCGGCCCCGACGGTAACTGTCCCCCCTATCTGCTTGATCATGACGGACCGAAGCACGCCGTCCGGCGCATCCAGAGCGTCTATCGTGCCGATGATCAGTTCAAGCTCACCGGCCGCCACCGCACGCCTGACTTCCTGCACCGTCGCCTCGGCTGCACGGAACGCTTGGCGCCGATGCACAAGTGTCACGCGCTGGGCCACATCGCGAAGGGCGAGCGCCCAGTCGAGTGCTGAGTCGCCGCCGCCGGCCACAATGACGCGCTGATTCACAAATGGGGCGCGCTGACGCACCGCGTAGTGAACATACCGCCCCTCAAGTGCACGCGCCTCCTCAAGCGCGATACGCTGCGGGACAAAAGCGCCGTTGCCTGCGCAAAGCACAATGGCGGCGGTATCGAAAACGAGTCCTGGCTCCGTAGTGACCTGCCAGCGTTTGTTGTCACTACGCTGCTCGACATGCATGACACGATGGCCGAGATGGACAGGCGGCGCAAATGGCTTGCACTGCTGCGTTAAACGCTCGACCAACTCACGCGCCGTGCAAACGGGAATGGCGGGAATATCGAAGATCGGCTTCTCAGGGTAAAGCTCGATGCATTGCCCACCCACCGCATCGAGCGCATCGATGACATGGCACGACAATCCGATCACGCCCGCTTCGAACGCCGCGAAAAGGCCAACGGGGCCGGCTCCCACGATGACTACATCGGTACGGATTGCAGTGGTGCTGTTTGGGGACGATGTCTGATCCACGCTCGATCCTCCATGAAGCGCAACAAACGGTTGTACGCCTCATCTACGTAAAGCGACGGTCAGCCGACGCTACGAGGGGCACAACGAGGACATCTGTTGCGAACGAATCGAGTATAAGTGGGCCGAGCGACAGCAGGTGCAGTGCCCCCCGCTGCGGTGAAATAGGTTCAAATGAGATAGGGCTAAGCCAATGGACTTCGCCCGCCCATGCTGTGCGCCTAAATCTGGGCGCACAAGAAAAAAGGCGCCCCCGGAAGGGCGCCTTTTCAGCAATCAAGCGATCAAGCCGGCTTTAGAAGCGGTGACGCAGGCCCACCGTTGCCGTGGTCTGGTTCATCGAGCTCGACACGCCGTTCATACCGATGGTCGACGGGTTGTACACAAACGCGTTGGCACCCGATGCGCGCTGATAGACAACTTCAGCGTAGAGGTCGGTACGCTTGGACAACGAATAATCAGCTTGCGCGCCAACTTGGTTGAAGTGCTGGCTGATGTCGTTGTTCATCTGCTGCGTGTACGTATAAGCCACGCCCAGACCCAGTGCCGGCGTCAGGTTGTACTTTGCGTTGACTTCGTAGTTGTTTTGATGAATCGTCGGAACAGCCGTCGTGGTGCTGTCAAGACGTGCCTGCGTCCACACGACGCCAGCCTGCGCCGGGCCGAACGCATACGTTGCGCCAGCACCGTAGACACGCAGACGCGTGTTACCCAGCGCGGCAGTCGTAGCGCTGTTCGTGAACGCGCCAAGGCTGCTGAGCGAGTCGACCGCGCCGGTCGTCGAGCCGAACGGGTTGTTCATTTCCGAGTAGGCGCCCGCAACACGCAGACCCTGGAACTGGTACTGTGCGCCAACGCTGTATTCGCGGTTGTTCGCAAACTGGCCAGCCGCGTTCGAGAAGCCATACGTGCCGCCGAACGAGAAGCCAGCGTAATTCGCGCTCATGAACTTGATCGAATTGTTGACCGAGTAGCCACCATTCGTGTTCATGTTGTCCAGGTTGCCGTAGTGGGCAAAGGACGTACCGCCCCAGCTGCCCGTTGCCGTCAACGGTGCGAGGAAGTCCTGATTAGCGTCGTACTGGCGACCGAGCGTCACGGTGCCGTAGTTGCTCGACAGACCAACATACGCTTGACGGTTGAACTCGCCACCATCGTTGGCGAATTTGCCGTTACCGACGTTAAAGCCGTTTTCCAAGTCGAAAACTGCTTTCAGGCCGTTGCCGAGGTCTTCCGAACCCTTCACGCCCCAGCGGCTTTGCTCGATGCCACCGCTCGTTTGTTGCCAGTTCGAATGCCCACCGGCATTGCTCGTGTAAGTGATGCCTGCATCGATAATGCCGTACAGCGTAACGCTGCTCTGAGCATGAGCAGCCACAGCGAAGAAAGAGGCGGACGCTGCCGCGACCATCAGAGTTTTTTTCATGTTAGTGCCTTTCCTAATAACGACTGGCCCGTGAGGACCAGACTACTACAGACGGTCACGGTGCCGTCACCCAGCGCCCGTGGCGCGGAGACAGGCGACAGACCAAACCGTCCCAATGGCTGGGAGTCTACGGGCCGGCCCTCACAAGGGAGAACGTAGCCGGTGCAATTCATTTTTTCGAAAACGGAAATGAACTTCTCGGCACGTGACATAACCAGCTGTTTTTGCAAGGCTAATGCCCGCTTTCGAGCGCATCCACAGTCACGGATGACGCGTCAGTCGGCCGCCCAACGAGCCCGTAAAGAGTTGCAAATTGACAACATGTCTTCATATTGAAGTCACGATCGACGCCCGTCCCCCAATCGGCTGGCGGATTCTGGCGATACTCTTTCGCTCGCTACCTAGTACATGCACCTATACTTCGAAAGCTATCTCGCATGGCATCTGTGCGCGTACGCTATGTGACGCGACGCAATGGGAAGGAACATCACGAACAATGAGCATTCGTGTTTGGGCTTGTCTCTTATTGGCGATAACGGCGCCCTCGATCACGTGGGCGCAACGCCCCGTAACGTATCCGTTGCGCAGCCAATCTGTGAGCCAACAGAGCGTCGACGAAGCGTATTGCTATTGGCAAGCGAAGCAGCAAACGGGCGTCGATATCACGCGCCAACCACAACGGCCAACTCGCTCTCCGCGAGTCGGCGCTGCACTCGATGTGGGCAGCGGTACAGCGGCACCGCCATTACCGCACGGCGCCGACGTCATAGGTGCTGCCAGCGCGGCTGACGCAAGCGCAGTGTTGGTGGCCAGTGGCGCCCAGCTCCCTCCTCTTCCTCATCCTGAACCGCCCATGACGGTTTACTGGCATGCATTTGGCGATTGCATGCAATCCCGCGGCTACGGGGTACATTGACTGCAATCGCCGCGATGAGGCGCAGCATGCCGATTGCCCATGCGGACGTTGCAATGACGGATGGCGTGATCGAAGTCGCAATCAGAGCAACGCCTGCACGGGCTTGCCCTACTTCTATCGATGCCGATAGCAAGATGACTTAGGCCGTTACGCCCCTAATGCGGATAGGCATAACGCTGTTTGATTTCATAGGGCCTCTTGCACCCTTTCGGTTCGTGGTGGTCCACAACCGCAATATGCGACAAGTTCGAGCAAACGCACGCGAAACCTCAATGAAAGTTCCTGCTGACGGATGGCAGCTCTCCAAGCCAATGCGAAAGATCGATTAGCCTGTGCGCCACGAGATGCCGCACTTCCCCCTCGCACTGCCATACGCCCAGCACGCCGAGAAACGAGGCACTGAGCACTTCTTTCCTTTGCTGTTCGAGAACTTTGGGCCAGACGATGACGTTGACGTTGCCGGTCTCGTCTTCGATCGTGATAAAAATGACGCCCTTTGCCGTGTCAGGCCGCTGGCGCACGGTCACAATGCCGCATCCGCGGGCAAGCCGGCCGCTTGGGTAGTGCTGCAAGACCGCGGCCTGCATCAGCCGCTTTTTCTGCAGGCGCGGCCGCAACAACGCCAAAGGATGACGACCGAGCGTCAACCCCATCGATCGGTAATCGCCGACGATATCCTCGCCTTCTGACGGCGCGCTCAATACCGGCGTGTCGTCTTGCACCACGGCGCGCTCGAGCATGTCCTTATCCGGCACAGCCGACACCGATTGCCACAATGCCTCCCGGCGATTGCCGGCAAGAGACGAAAGCGCGTTAGCTGCGGCGAGTACTTGAAGATCATGACGATCGAGCTGTGCTCGGCGCGCCATGTCGCGTACGCTTTCGAACGGACGCACCGCGCGCGCTACCTCGATTCGCTCGGCGCTCTCCTCTCGCATGCCTTTCAACAATGAGAGGCCGAGCCGCACAGCGGGCCTGTCGGCGGCTTCGATTTGCTCGAGTGACGCATCGCCATGGCTGAACATGACATCGGCAGGCAAGACCACAACACCATGTCTTTTCGCGTCCTGCACAAGCTGCGACGGAGAATAGAACCCCATCGGCTGACTGTTGAGCATCGCAGCCAGAAAGGCTTCCGGCTCATGACACTTGAGCCAGCCGCTCGCATAGACGAGCAATGCGAAGCTCGCAGCATGGCTCTCCGGAAATCCGTACTCGCCGAAGCCTTTGATCTGCTCGAAGATGCTGTCGGCAAACGCTTTCTCATAGCCACGTGCTGTCATCCCGCCCACGATGCGCTCATAGTATTTCCCGAGATCGCCCTTGCGCTTCCAGGCCGCCATGGCCCGCCGCAACTGATCGGCCTCACCCGGCGAAAAGCCCGCCGCCAAGATGGCAATCTGCATGACCTGCTCTTGAAAGATGGGCACGCCCAACGTGCGTGAAAGAGCCCGCTTCAAGTCTTCGCTCGGATAAGTTACGGGCTCGATCCCCTGACGGCGCCGCAAATAAGGATGAACGGCACCGCCTTGAATGGGGCCGGGACGCACGATGGCCACTTCGATCACCAAGTCATAGAACGCCTTGGGCTTGAGTCGCGGCAGCATCGACATTTGCGCGCGCGATTCGATCTGAAACACGCCAACCGTATCCGCTCGCGAGATCATCTCGTAGGTTTCGGCGTCCTCGGCGGGAATATCCTGCATTTCAAACCGTTCGCCTCGTCGCTCCGAGGCAAGATCGAGCGTGCGACGAATGGCCGAAAGCATGCCCAATGCCAGCACATCCACCTTTAGCAGTCCTAATGATTCGAGATCATCCTTATCCCATTCGATGACGGATCTGTCCGGCATTGCGGCATTCTCGATGGGCACAAGGCGCGAAAGCTTGCCCCGACTGATGACGAAACCGCCCGAATGCTGCGATAGATGCCGGGGAAATCCGAGCAATTGGATGGCGAGCGTTGCCCATGTTTCGATCAGCGGCGTTTGCGGATCCAGACCACATTCTTCGAAACGCTTGAGTAGATGCTGCCTGCCGTCGAACCATTGTTGCGACTTGGCTACGACATCAACAATGTGCGGATCAACGCCGAGCGCTTTGCCCGTTTCGCGCAGGGCGCCGCGTAGCCGGTAGCACGATACGGCAGCCGCGATTGCGGCACGGTCGCGTCCATACTTCGAATAGATATATTGGATGACTTCTTCGCGGCGCTGATGCTCGAAGTCGACGTCGATATCGGGCGGCTCGCCGCGATCCGAGGAGATGAACCGTTCGAACAGCAGGCGGCCGTCCCGCGGGTCCACATCGGTGATGCGCAAGCAGTAGCAGACCGCGGAGTTCGCCGCCGAGCCGCGGCCTTGACACAGGATGTTTTGGCTCCGCGCGTAACCGACGATGTGATGGACGGTGAGAAAATAAGGCGCGTATTTGAGCTTGGCGATCAGCGCCAATTCATGATCGAGCGATTGGCGGACGGTATCGGGGATGCCGTCGGGATAGCGCGCGGCGGCGCCCTCCCAGGCCATATGGACGAGCGCGTCTTGGGGCGTCGCGAAGCCCGCGCGCATCTCTTCGGGGTATTCGTAATGCAGATCATCGAGCGAGAAGGTCAGCGTCGCATCGAGCGCCGCGGTCTCATCGATCGCTTCCGGCACGTCGCGGAAGAGACGCGCCATCTCGGCGGGCGGCTTTAGATAGCGCTCGGCATTCGCGGCAAGTCGGCGTCCCGCCGTTTCGATCGTCAGGTGCTTGCGGATGCAGGTGAGCACGTCCTGCAATTCGCGCCGGTCGGGATGGTGATAGATCACGTCGTTGACGGCGATGAGCGGCACGGCGGTTTGGCGCGCGAGCGCAGCGCGCCGG
>NZ_DATJJF010000081.1:0-4262 GCF_035492435.1 Trinickia sp. | reverse complement strand
TTCGACGAGCCTCGTGACAAATGTTTTTGCGATAGCCCTGCAAAGGAAGCACTTTCGGCTCGAGCAACAACTGCGTGCCTTCGCTGACAGTGACGAGCTGACGCAGCTACCGCGCCGCCGCCGCGTGTTAGAGCTCGGTCGGCGCATGCTGCACCGCGCTGAGCGGCTCGAACAGCCGATCTCGGCGCTTTATATCGATGCAGACCACTTCAAATCGGTCAACGACCGGTTTGGCCATGACGCCGGCGATCGCGCGCTGCGGCTCATTGCGCGAGAGATTCGGGAGAGCCTGCGATCGGCCGATGTTTGCGGGCGCTTCGGCGGCGAGGAGTTCGTGGCACTGTTGTGGGGCACGGAGCCGAGTGAAGCCGCGCATATCGCTGAACGGCTGCGCAGGCGGATCAGCGAGCTGCGTTTCGACGTGATGTTGACGATTAGCGTCGGTGTGGCCCAACACGTGCGAGGCGAGCAGATCGACCGTGTGATCCGCCGTGCCGACGCGGCGCTACTCGATGCAAAAGACAGCGGCCGCAACCGTGTCGTCATCGCACGGGAAACCGTTGAGCACGCTCCAGCCTTCGCGAATATCACAGCGGAGCACGTCGACGCGAAGCTTACTGAATCCTACTGAACCTTGCTGAGCGAAAACAGATCGCCGATTGAACTGGCGCGTCACACACAATTTGCAAACGCATTGGCGCGAACTTGTCACAAAAAATTCACTCAACTCTAACGATTCTTTGGTCGTTAAGTCGAAAATCGACTCATTTCGGCGAATTTCTGCCATGCCATCTCCCGTTTTGCCGCTCAACGAGCTCAACGTCGCCCGAATCATCGAGACCCGCACGCTGCTTGCGGTCTTCCAGCCGATCGTCGAGTTCGATGGCTGCACGATTCTGGGCTATGAAGGGCTTATCCGCGGGCCAGCAGGCACGCCGCTGGAATCCCCCGAGGCGCTCTTTGCGCGGGCCTCACAAGAAGGCTTGTCCATCGAGCTCGAACTGGCGGCCGCGGCGACTTGTGCAGCGGCTTTCGCCGAGCTAGGCTGCGAGGGCAAGCTATTCCTGAACTTCAGTGCCGAAGCGATTGCGTCGCTCGGGCGCACCCGCGAGCACGCGGCCGACTGGCTCGGGCAGCAGGGGATGCCGATCGAGCGGATCGTTCTCGAACTCACCGAGCAATGCGCGATCGACAACGTGGCCGGCTTTGAGCCGATCGTGGCGGCTTTGCGTGAGACCGGCGCCCAGTTTGCGCTCGACGATTACGGCACGGCCAACGCGAGCATGAATCTTTGGGTTCGGCTCCAGCCCGATGTCGTCAAGATCGACCGATTTTTTATCGACGACATCGCCAAGCATCCGCTGAAGTTCGAAGCCGTACGCGCCATGCAGCGCTTCGCTCAAGCCGCCGGGGCGCGGCTCGTCGCCGAGGGTATCGAGAACGAAGCGGACCTGATCGTCGTGCGGGACATGGGCATCGCGTGCGGCCAGGGCTACTTCATCGCCCGCCCACAGGCACAGGCGCCCGGCAGCATCAGCAAAGCGGCGATGGAGGCGCTCGGCGCCGGCCACATCGCCGTGTTCCCAGGCGCAACGCGCAGTCAGATGCCGGGGGCGTCCTCGGGCGCCGTGGCGGCCTTGAAGATGGTCGTCCCGGCCCCGGCGCTGCCGCGGACCGCAACCAACAACGATGTGCTCGATCTCTTCAATCGGCTGCCGACGCTGCACGCGCTCGCGGTCGTCGAGAACGACGAGCCGGTCGCGCTCATCAACCGCCGCAGCTTCATGGACCGCTATGCGCTGCCCTATCACCGTGAGCTCTTCGGCAAGCGTCCCTGCATGCTGTTTGCCAATGGTTCGCCCGTGCTGATTGAAAAATCGATGACGATCGAGCAGATGGCGAAGCTGCTCGCCAGTGACGATCAGCGGTATCTGGCCGATGGCTTCGTCATTACCGATCAGCGCAAGTATCTGGGCCTCGGCACAGGCGAAAGCCTCGTGCGCGCCGTCACCGAGGTGCGTATCGAGGCGGCACGCTACGCGAATCCCCTTACGTTCCTGCCTGGCAACATCCCGATCAGTTCGCATATCGCGCGTCTCGTCGATCATCACGCCAAGTTCCACGCGTGCTATGTCGATCTGAACCACTTCAAGCCGTTCAACGACCGCTACGGCTACTGGCAGGGTGACGAGGTGTTGAAATTCGCTGCGGCTGTGCTCGCCGACGTATGCGATCCGACGCGTGATTTTCTTGGACACGTCGGTGGCGACGACTTTCTCATCCTGTTTCAAAGCGAAGATTGGCGGCAACGCGCCCAGGCGGCCATTGCGGCATTCAACACGGGCGCGTTGCGCTTTTACGCGGACGACGACCGCGTAGCGGGCGGTATCCATGGCGAAGACCGGCGCGGCAACTCAACGTTCTTCGGGTTCGTGACGATGGCGATCGGCTGCGTGCGCGTATATCACGATTTCGAACACAGCATGCGCTACGGCAGTGAAGAGATCGCGTCGGTCGCGGCGCTGGCGAAGCACCGCGCAAAGCATGAGGCAAGCGGGCTCTTCCTCATCGATGTCCAGGAAGGCGCCGCGCAACTGCATATGCACGAGAACAGCGCCATGCCCATTCGCGCGGCCGGACCGCTGCGGTAGGCTCGCCCATCGAAGCGGCGCTATCTAGCTCGTTGATCGTCTTACAAAGCAACGCGTTGAGATAACCGCGACCTTCGGCACAGGCAGGGGACGGCCCCACACGAGTCACCGCGCTATATCTGGCGCCTTTTGCCCTACAATGGACGCCACGCGGACCGGCTGACGACTCCTTGTCTCTACCGCTTCAACCCGCCTTCTCGCTCGAAAATGGGCGACGTTTCATGCGCCGCCGCATGCGTCGAATGGACCGCGAATGAAAGACGCGCCGGCTGCCAACAACAGCGCTGGTGCTCCCTTCAAGAACGACGCCATGACGAAGCTACCCAACACCCGAGCGAGCGCATCGACCATGTCCTCGCGGCCCGGGAACGGTGAATTCAGCCCGCTCCATACGAACGCGACGGTGCCCCCCGTCGGGGACTTCCGCAATCGCGAGTTTCTACTCGGACACGTCGCGGACACGCTCGCGTTCTATGCGCCAACGGCGCACGACGCAGCCGGCGGATTCTTTCACTACTTCAAGGACGACGGGACTGTCTACGACGCCACCCGGCGCCATCTCGTAAGCAGCTGCCGCTTCGTCTTCAATTACGCCATGGCTTGGCGCCACTTCGGCGATCCGCAATATCTGGAGCACGCTCGCCACGGCCTCGCGTTCCTGAAGCTCGGGCATTGGGATGCTGAGCAAGGCGGGTATGACTGGGAGATCGAGTGGCACAACGGCAAAAAGCGTGCGCTCGATCCCACGCGTCACTGCTACGGGCTCGCATTCGTTCTGCTCGCGCAAGCCCATGCGGCCATGGCCGGCATTGACGACGCACACCGGCAGATTGCCGAGACCTTCGATCTGATGGAGCACCGCTTTTGGGATCCTGCCGCGAGCCTCTACGCTGACGAGGCAACGGCCGACTGGCACGTCTGCGGTTACCGTGGACAGAACGCGAATATGCATGCGACAGAGGCGCTGCTTGCCGCTTATGAGGCGACAGGGCACCTCGTCTACCTCGAGCGCGCCGAGCGCGTTGCGACGAACATCGTGCAACGCCAAACCAAGCACTCCCACGGACTGGTTTGGGAGCATTTCCATGCTGATTGGTCGGTCGACTGGCACTACAACGAAGACGACAGCTCGAACATCTTCCGTCCCTGGGGGTTTCAACCGGGACATCTGACGGAGTGGGCCAAGTTGCTGCTGATTCTCGAGCGGCACAAGCCACTGCCATGGCTTCTGCCGCGCGCGATCGAGCTTTTCGATGCCGCGCTCGCGCACGCTTGGGACGACGAACACGGCGGGCTCTATTACGGTTTTGCGCCCGACGGCGGCGTCTGTGACCACGACAAATACTTCTGGGTACAGGCTGAAACGCTCGCGGCGGCAGCGCTCCTTGGCCGGCGCACGGGCAGCGTGCGTTTTTGGGAGTGGTACGACGCCATCTGGCGCTATTGCTGGATGCATTTCGTCGATCACCGGTACGGCGCCTGGTACCGCATCCTCACGTGCGACAACCGCAAGTACAGCGACGAGAAGAGCCCGGCCGGCAAGACGGATTACCACACGATGGGAGCCTGCTACGAAGTGTTGAACGCGCTCGGCGATGAAAACAACACCCC
>NZ_DATJJF010000080.1:0-7832 GCF_035492435.1 Trinickia sp. | reverse complement strand
ACCACCGCATCGAGATAGTTGTTGAACGCGACTCGTTGCATTTCCCCGATTGACTTCGCCGGCGCCAGAGCGACGCCTTGCGCGGCCGCATCGCTGAATTTGTTCGCGAGCGAAAGGAAGCCTACACGGGGATCGCTGCTGAAGATCTTCTGAACTCCGGCCGTCAGTGTTGTGACCAGAAGCCACGCAGTTGGCACGAGTGTCACCCAGACATAGCGTTCCCGCTTCATTTTCATCAGCACGCTGGTACACAACAACAACGCGATGCCGGCCAGCATCTGATTGCCAACGCCGAAGAGTTGCCACAACGTGTTGATGCCACCGAGCGGGTCGACTACGCCCTGATAGAGGAAATACCCCCACGCCGCGACACAAAGCCCTGTGCCAAACAAGTTCGCCGGCAAAAGCTGGGTATCGCCAAGGGGACGGTATACGTGCCCCAGCATGTCCTGAATCATGAAGCGCCCAACGCGTGTGCCGGCATCCACGGCCGTCAGGATGAAAAGCGCCTCGAACAGGATCGCGAAGTGATACCAGAAGGCCTGCATCGTAGTCCCGCCAAGCGCCTGCGAGAGTATCTGCGCCATGCCGACCGCAAGCGTCGGTGCGCCGCCGGCCCGCGACAAGATGCTGTGCTCTCCGATATTCGCCGCTGTCTGAGTGATCGTTTCCGGCGTGATCGTAAATCCCCATTCGGAGATGACCTGCGCGGCGTGTGCAGCCGTAGTGCCAATAACAGCGGCGGGCGCATTCATGGCGAAATAAATGCCGGGATGCAGCACGCAGGCGGCAGTCAACGCCATGATGGCAACGAACGATTCAGCGAGCATCCCTCCAAAGCCGATGAGGCGCATATGCGACTCGCGCTCGATCATCTTAGGTGTTGTGCCCGACGATATGAGCGCATGGAAGCCCGATACTGCACCACAGGCGATGGTGATGAAAAGGAATGGGAACAACTGCCCCGAAAACACCGGTCCGCTGCCGTCGATAAAACGCGTGGTGCGCGGCATTTCTAGCGACGGCGCAACGAAATAAATGCCGATCGCTAGCAAGACTATCGTGCCGATCTTCAGGAACGTGCTCAGGTAGTCGCGTGGCGCGAGCATCAGCCATACGGGCAGACTCGAGGCCACGGCGCCGTACAGGATGAGCGCCCAGGCCAGTTGCGGCCCAGTCAGCGTGAACGCCGGCCCCCAAGTCGCACTGTCAGCAACGGTCCTGCCGAGGATCAGTGCAGCAATCAACAGCACAACGCCGAACAACGATGCTTCACCCACATGCCCCGGTCTCAGAACACGCATATAGATGCCCATCAACAAGGCGATGGGGATCGTCGCCGCGATAGTGAAAAGCCCCCATGGACTCGCCGTCAGCGCTTTGACCACCACGAGGCTCAGCACCGCAAGAATAATGATCATGATCGCTAGCACGCCGATGAGTGCCAGCGAGCCCGGCACGGGACCGAGTTCGATCTTGATCATCTCGCCGAGCGATTTGCCGTCGCGGCGCACTGACGCAAACAGCACGATAAAGTCTTGCACGGCACCCGCGACGACCACGCCCGCGAGTATCCAGAGCGTGCCGGGCAAGTAACCCATCTGCGCCGCCAGTACTGGGCCGACCAAAGGCCCTGCTCCGGCTATCGCGGCGAAGTGATGCCCGAACAGCACCCACCGGTTCGTCGGCACGTAATCCATGCCGTCGTTGTGACGCTCGGCCGGTGTCTGTCGCCTGTCGTCGAGTCGCAATACGCGATCAGCAATGAATTTGCTGTAGAAACGATAGGCGATGAAGTAGACCATCAGGGCTGCGGTGACAAGCCAGACAGCGCTGACGCTTTCACCGCGGCTGAGCGCGAGTGTCACGAATGAAAATGCGCCGACGGCGACAACCGCAGCCCAAAGTAGCATGGACGCGAGCCTGTTCATGGCATCTCCTTGCAGACGAACCGCGCGCGGCAACGTTCATCAGCATGCCTTGTGAGCAGTTGCTGGCGCGGGCGCCCAGCCTATGGGTAATGTAGGGGCGACACGATAAAAAATACTCCTGCACCCACGCCACAGCAAGGATCACTCCAGCATCAGGAATACGTATAAACCCGGATGCTTGTCCGCACCACCGTAAGTCTTGCTCTCCCGTCACCCGCAAGTCGCAAGGCGGGCGGTGAGTTGGAACCGTGCGTTCAGCGCGCAATTTGGCACCCTAGCGTGCCATGGCAACGATACATAATGGCACTCGTTGCAGACGGTACGTTGAACGACGATGTCCATCCATGACCGACAGATAGCCGCCTCGCAAACGACCTCAAAGGAAGCAAAGGCGCCGCACCGCATGACGCGCGCGGTCGCGCTTTGCGTCGCCGTGCTGTTATCGATCACGTTCGGTGGCTACGCCCTCGTGCGTGCGAGCTTACCGCCACTCGACGGCACACGCGTCGTCTCCGGACTTGATGCGCAGGTCGTCATCGAGCGTGACGCGCTGGGTGTGCCGACCCTCGTAGGGAGAACCCCTACCGATCTCGCCTACGCGATGGGCTTCGCGCATGCGCAAGATCGCTTTTTTCAGATGGATCTGTTGCGCCGCGTGGCCGCTGGCGAATTGGCTGCGCTGGTAGGCCCTTCCGCAATCGATACGGATCGCCGACACCGGCTGCATCGCTTCCGCGCGCGAGCCCAACTGGCCGCCGCCGCGCTCGACAGCACGTCGCGTCATTTGCTCGAGCGCTATGCAGCGGGCGTCAACGACGGGCTCGCCTCGCTGCAAAGCCGCCCGTTCGAATACTGGTTACTGCGAAGCCGGCCCGAGCGTTGGAGCGTCGAAGATTCGCTGCTCGTGGTCTATGCGATGTATTTCGATCTGCAGTACCAGGAACTGCAACGCACGCTCGCTCGCGCTGCATTGCATGAGCGTGTCTCGATGCCGCTCTTCGCGTTTCTCGCTCCGGCGGCGAGCCATTGGGACGCGCCACTCGATCAACCGCCATCGGCCACGTCCAGCCCGCCGCACTCTGTCAACTGCGCGCTGCCCCCGCCCACTCCGGATTGGCTTAGGGCGACACCGTTGGCTCCCGCCGCGTTGAACCGCGACGCTGGATCTGAAACCGCTGCCATGGTCGGCAGCAACGGCTGGGCTGTCGACGCGATGCACGGCGCAGACGGGCACGCCATACTTGCGAGCGACATGCACCTCGGGTTGTCGCTGCCGAACATCTGGTATCGCGTGAGCGTGGACATGCGCGACAGGTTAGGCTCGGTGTCACACCGCGTTACGGGCGTGAGTCTGCCCGGCACCCCTGCCATAGTCGCCGGCAGCAATGGACGCATCGCTTGGGTCTTCACGAACAGTTACGGGAATTTCATCGACCTCGTCGAACTCGAAGTCGACCCGCGCGATCCGTCGCGTTTTCGCATGCCTGATGGGCACTGGACGCACGCATCCGTGCATCGAGAGTCGATCGCTGTGCGCGGCGCGGCGCCCATCGAAATGGACGTCGCCGATTCGCCATGGGGGCCGCTGATCACGGTTGGCGCCCATCGCTACGCCGTTCATTGGATCGCTCATGAGGCAGGTGCGGTTGACTTCGGGTTGGAAAAACTAGCCGATGCCGACGACGTGCCTGGCGCGCTCACCATGGGTGCCGAGAGTGGCATTCCGTCACAAAACCTTATCGTCGTCGACAACCAAGGCCATATCGGCTGGACCATTGCCGGCCCACTGCCGAGGCGCCCGCAAACTGACTTGGCAACGATGCCGGATCTTCCTGTTCGTAGCGATGTCTACCCCGGCTGGGACGGCTTTCTGAGCCCAGCGGAGCACCCACGCATGATCGACCCGACGAGCGGGCGACTGTGGGCAGCCAACAATCGGCAGCTCATCGGTGCTGAACAAATGAAGATCGGCGATAGCGGTAGCGACGTCGGCGCCCGCGCCACGCAAATTCGCGATACGTTGCTTGCGCATGAGCGGATGAGCGAGCGCGACATGCTCGCACTGCAGACGGACGACCGCGCGCTATGGATCGAACCGTGGCGGCGCCTTGCGCTCGATGCACTCGATGATGCGGCGATCGAAGCGCGCCCACAACGCGCGCAATATAGGCGCCTCGTCGAACAATGGAATGGCCGAGCGGATGTCGACGCCGTAGGCTACACGTTGCTACGCGCGTTCTACACGGCGCTCTACGACGCCTGGTTCGGCAAGCTCGATGCCGAATTGGCGCAAGTGCATCCCGGGCTCGGTTATCGCGTGGCGACGTCCCGCTCGCTTGCCGTCATGGAGACGCTCACGCGCTGCCACGCATGGGTGCCGCCGGGCTTCATCGATTGGCACGCGTTTATCCTCGAGCGCATCGACCGGGCCATCGGTGCGCTCACGCAAGACGGCATGCCTTTGCAAGCGGCTCGTTGGGGCGAGCACAATCGAGCCGCAATCGCCCACCCGTTCGCACATACCATGGCTGCGCATGTCCCGCTGCTCGATTCGCTGCTCTCTGCCCCGAATGAACCGCTGCCTGGGGACAAACATATGCCGCGTGTACAGGCACCTTCATTCGGCGCCTCGGAGCGCATGGTGGTCTCGGCGGGACACGAAGCGCAAGCGATCTTGACGATGCCCGGAGGACAATCGGGCAACCCGGCATCGCCGTATTTCCTGGCCGGGCACGATCACTGGGTGCACGGCGATGCGAGCCCGCTGCTACCGGGTCCCTCAGTGCACCGGCTGCAGCTCATTCCGGAAAAACGGCCATGAAACGTGCACACCGGCCCGACATTTCTATACGCTGCTGTGTCCTGCGTCTTCCATCAAGTCTCCGACCACATCCGGAGCAGATTGTGATACGAGCCAACCAACGCACGACGTGCGGTTTCGTCGGCGTTCGAAGCATTGAGCCGCTGAATCGCGTTATCGAGATCGAATAGCAGCGCGCGTTGCGCGTCATCGCGTACCAAGCTTTGGACCCAGAAAAAGCTCGATATGCGCGCCCCGCGCGTTACGGCGCGCACCTGATGCAGGCTGGTAGCCGGATACACGATCGCATGCCCAGCGGGCAACTTGACTTCGTGTACGCCGAACGTATCCTCGATGACGAGCTCGCCGCCCTCATAATCGGCAGGCGGTGTCAAAAACACTGTCACCGAGACATCCGTCCTCACGCGCGCGCCATGACCGCTGACGATGCGAATGGCACCATCCACGTGACTGCCGAACGCCATCCCTCCTTCGTATCGATTGAAAAGCGGCGGATACACGCGGTTCGGCAAAACGGCGCTAATGAAAAGAGGATGCCGTTCGAGCGCTGCGAGAATCGCGTCTCCCAACTCGCTCGCAATCGGCGAGCCTTCACCAATCTGCTGGTTGCGCTTGACCGGCGCCCCTTGGTAGCCGGCAGTCGCCCGGCCGTCAACCCATGAATCGGCGGCTTCCAGACGCTCGCGCATGGCGGCGGCGGCAGCAGGGCTCAATACGTCGGGGATAGAGAGAATCATGATGGCGTAGTCCGCGCTGCATTAGAAGAATCGATAGTTGATCGTGGCAAGAAACGTACGTCCGACGCCGGGTACCGCTCGTCCGCCATCGGACGGAATGAGCGCGTCGTAATACATCTTGTTGGTCAGATTCCAGACGTTGAGCTGCACGTCATAGTGTTTTGTCCGATAGGCGGCCATCGCATCCCAGCGCGTGTAGCCGCCCACTTCTACGAAATTGTTGTTGGCCGCATATCGCGACGACATGAACACCGGGCCACCTCCGATTTCCCAGTGTGGCGTCAAGGCGTATGTCGTCCATAGCGTAAGCGTGTGGCGCGGCGTGTTGGCCAACACATTGCCCGTCGTGCCGTCGAATGCCTTAAGGATTTGGCCATCCATGTACGTGTAGCCGCCGAATATCTGCCATGCGCGGGTGAGATGTCCGGCCACTCCGAGTTGGTAGCCGCGCACACGTACATCGCCATCTAGCACGTAGTCGCCCGTCGAGGTCTGCGAGCGCGCGTTGGTCTTTTCGATGTTGAAGAGCGATTGCGTAACCGAAAGGTCACCGCCCAGAAGATCGTGCTTCGCACCCACCTCATATGAGCGGTTGTGCTCGGGCGCCAGATTCTGCGTCGTGTTAGTGAGTGTCAGTGCTTCGAGCGAAGGGTTGAAAGACGTGCCGTATGACACGTAGTACGACTGCCAATCAGTCGGTTGCCACACAATGCCGCCACGCACGCTCGTGAAGAAATTCGTTTGGGCCGCATAGGACGGTGCGTTAAGCGAATTGCTGATGGATGCTTCAAAGCGATCCCAACGTGCGCCCCCCACGACTTTCCAATGCTGCCCGATCGAAACCGTATCGTTGAAATAAACACCCACACCATTTGCCGCCGATTCGGCGTGGTTGCCTGCCACGGATTGAACGTTCGCAGGCCGCGTTGTGTAGACCGGATCGAGCAGCGGCACGATACCGAGCGTGTTTGACGGTAGCCCCGGCGTGGTCGAGAGGTAGCTCTGGTTGCTATACGTCTCGTGACTCAGATCAACGCCAGCAATCACCTCATGTTTGAGCGGCCCCGTGCCGAACTTCCAATCGACGTCGGTCTGGTTGTAGATCGAATGATCGTCGATGACACGGTCTTTGCCCTGCAGCTTGACGTAGAGTTGCGATAACGGCAACGACGTGTAATTGCCGTTCGACAGCGCCTGCGCATTTGCAGAGGGGCCGGTGAGCACAGCTGCCGCGTTGGTCGCGCGTGCGTCGGTGCCGTAGTGGCTGAACTGCGTTTCGCTGCGCAAGCGAAGGTTGTCGCTAAAGCGATGTTCGAGGCGCGCGGACAACGTCTGCACGTCCTGAATGGTGCGGTCGTCAGTAAAGCCATAGAACGTTGAACGTCCCACCGGAGCAGGGTGGCCATTGACTGCGGGTACACCATAGTCGGGCTGGTCACGGTTGTGCTGAATGAGCGCCGACAGCGTAATCTCGGTCGGTGTGCCAATACCGAATTTCACTTCCGGCGCAACGCCGTAATCCTTGCTCTTCATGATGTCGCGCGTGGAGCCGATGCTCTGGCCGAATGCGTTCAAACGGATTGCGGCCGTCTCGGAGATCGGCTGATTGACGTCCACGGTGGTGCGATAGCGGTCGTTCGTGCCCACCATCGCTGAAACATCGGCGCGCTCTTTGAGCGTAGGTTCCTTGCTGACTTGATTGATCACGCCCCCGGTGGAGCCACGCCCGAAGAATAGCGACGAGGGACCGTAGAGCACGTCGATCGATTCGAGGTTGAACGTATCTCGGTAGTACTGCCCTCGATCGCGAAAGCCATCCAGATAAAGATCGGTGCGTGCCGTGAAGCCGCGCAGATTGATGTTGTTGCCGATCTGGCCGCCCTCGGCTGCGCCAATCGTAATGCCTGGAACGTTGCGCAAAGCCTCCGTGAACGATGTGGCCGCCTGAGATTGCATGACCGCTTTGGGCACGACAACAACCGCCTGGGGAATGTCGCGCAGCGCAGTGGGCACTTTCGCGCCGACGCTCGACGTTTCGGGTTGAAAATCAGGGCCGCTGGCCTGGGCCGATACACGCACAGGCGGCAACGTCGGGCTGTCGGCCGCAGCATCGGAAGCAGGATTGACAGGAGCTACAACCGTCTGAGCATAGAGTGGCGCAGCAAGCGGAGCGACGGCGACCGCCAGTAAAGTCGCCGAAAGCGGAGTCTTTTTCAACATGAGCAGCTACCCGAGTCGTGTGGTGAACGATCGGCGGATCCGTCCGCCCACTCGGGCTTGCCAGTTCCAGCCGAAACGCGATGCCGAAGCACATGGCTTCAACAACGGCTGGCTGGCGCTGTC
>NZ_DATJJF010000079.1:0-16302 GCF_035492435.1 Trinickia sp. | reverse complement strand
AACCCGCCAGCGTCGTCGGCTGCAGCGCCACATCGGGGTAGTCATGCGCGACGAGAAGACGCCGCAATGCGCTCAGATCGAATCGCGGCGATGAGAACAAAAACGGCCATTCGATTAGCCTGCGCGTAGGATCCAGGCTCGCGAGCGTGAAGCCGGGCGCAAGCTCGGTGGCAACCACCTCGGCCAAGAGCCGGGCCATCATCGCGGGCATGCGCCGCGCCGTGGCGGGATCAGTCGGCACCGGCCGCTCGTTCAGCGCCCGCTCGATCGCCTTCGGCCAGAGCGCGGGCGACGCAAAATCGGCCAACTCAAAGAGGCGGTGCAGGCATTCGCCGGCTGCGGCGCCACGCGGGAATTCGAGGATGTCGTCCTCTGCCAAAATGCGGGCGGTCGGTGCGGATGCCGTTAAGGAGGTCTGACCGGCATCGGGCTCCAAGGACGCATCGAGCGACGACGCGCCGCCCTGCGGTGTGGCGAACCCACCCGGTGGCGCTGCCGTCGTCACTGGCGCTTCATCGGATTGCCCCTCATGGCGCGAAGCCGAGTCGTGCGCGCCCGCAAGGCGCACGGCGAGCGCGTCGTGATCAGGGCGCGGTTCGTCGTCGACGATCGTCGAAGCTGAACTGTCGCGCCCGAGCGTGACGGCCGTTGCCAGCGAGCTGAAGCTGGCGATTCGCCAACTTTCCGCGAGCAGGCGACGGCTCGTGCGCGCAGCAAGATGCCGACCTGCTGCCGCTTCGCGCGCAAGCGGTCTGCGCCCCACCGGCACCGGCAACGGCTCGATGGAAATAGGACCGCCCGCAAGCGCCTGCCAGTGTGCAGCAAGCGCCGCCTCTTCAGGTGGATCCGCACTCCAAGCGTCGAAATCATGCCCCTCGCCTGCGACGAGCCAGTTCAACACGCTGCGACGAGACTCCTTCGTGGAGCGCGACGACAGATAAGATCCCGCGACGAGGTAGCAGCGATAAACCGCACGCGTGAGCGCGACGTAGATGAGGCGTGCACGCTCGGCCGCCTCCTCGCGCGCGGCTTCACGCGCGGCTTCTTCTGCGTCGGCGCCCTCGCAGCCGTAGTGGATCACCGTCACCGTGGTGCCATCGGAGCCCCCGGTTTCGTGATACTCGCTGGCGTCCGGAAGCGCCGCGGAAGGCGAACCGATCGCTCGAGCGCCGTCGTTGAGGAATGGGCAGAATACGATCGCGTATTCGAGCCCCTTCGACTTGTGCACGGTGACGATCTGCACGAGATCGCGATCCGACTCCAGGCGCAACTGCGCCTCCTCACCGCCACCTTGCGTGCGCTGCGCGGCCACCCAGCGCAGTGTCGGCGTGATGCCGGGTTGGGCCGCCGAGCGCGCCGCGACGAGCTCGACTAGATGGTTGACGTCAGTCAGCCGCCGCTCGCCATCCATACCCGCGATGATCCGCAAGCCCACGCCGAGCTCGCGCATCAGCGTGCGCCACATGGCGGCGAAGCCGCGCTCGTGCCAGAGTGCGCGGTAGCGCGAAAACCGCTCGACCCAGGCCGTCGCGGCGTCTTCGGGGACTTCCTCTCCCCCAAGGGGACTTCCTTCGGAGCGGGGGACTTCCTCAAGCGTGAGGCGGCCGAGCCCGTCCGCATCGAGACCAAACCAGTCAGCCGCTAGCGCGGCGCGCAATCGCCGAAGGTCGCCAGGCGCATCGATCGCGATCAGTACACGCTCAAGCTGCTCGGCATCGATCGTCGAAAATACCGATGCCTGCGAAAGCTCAACGCTGCCGATGCCCCAGGCCGCCAGGACGCGTTTGACCAAGCTGCCCTGCTTGTGCGTGCGCACGAGCACGGCGATGTCCGCCGGCACGAGCCGCCCCTCGCCTTTCACCACCGTACCGGCGCGCGCACCGCGCAACAATCGCGCGATTTCGGCGGCGCAGGCTTCGGCCGCTTCTCGCTGGGCATCGCGCTTAGACCATGCGTCATCGCCTGACGGAAGTTGCCAGATACGCAAGTCGCCGCGATCCTGCGGCTCGCCATACTCGGCTGCGTCGACGAACGTTGCGCGCTGGCGCGTACCGGCGCGCACGGGCTGGTACGCGAGACCGTCAAGGACGAAAGCGCACGCATTCGCACTAAAGAGGCGGTTGCAGGCTTCCACGAGTGGCGCGGTCGAACGCTGATTAACGGCAAGCGTGTAGCGCGCGCTCGCCGCATGTCGGGCGGCAAGGTAGGTGTGCAGATCGGCCGCTCGGAAGCTGTAGATAGCCTGCTTCGGATCGCCGACGAGAAAGAGCGGCCCTGGTCGGCGGGGAGATGCGTCGTCGTCGCCTGCAAAGATGCGCCGGAAAATCGCGAATTGCAGCGGGTCTGTGTCCTGAAACTCGTCGATGAGCGCCGCCGGATAACGGGCACGCAGTGTCTCGGCAAGCCAGGGATGGGCCGCGAGCGCGCCATGCAAGTTCGAGAGCAGATCGTCGAAAGACACTACGCGGCGTGTGCGCTTCATGTCCGCGAGCTTCGCCGGGGCCTCGTCGAGCCAGGCAGCCAGCAAGCTCAGCCAGCGCGCCCGATGTGCCGCTTCGGCTTCCTCGCACGCCTTCGCCAGCGTCTCAGCCATCACGAAGAACGGGTGCTCGGGCGGCGCGAACTTGGTTTTCGTCGCCTTGGTCAGGGCCGCGGTGGTCAGCTTCAAGGCCGGGCGCGGCGGCGCCGCGTGGCAGTCACCCGCGGCGAAGTAGCGGCTCCAGGCATCGAGCGCCGCCGCGACCGCCTCAGGCTTGTGTGACGTCCGGCTCAGCGCCGCCTGCGCTTGGTCGAGCAGACGCACAATCGCGTCGTACTCCGACTCCCACAACGCGCAGGCCGCCTCGAAGTGCGCCTGCGCATCCGCTTCCAAGGCGGCCGCCACGGACGGTGCAGCGTCGCCGCCGCCCCCCCAGCGCAAGCGCGCCAGCGGCTTCTTCAACCGGCGTGCCAGCGCCTCATCGAGGTCAGGCGGACCCGCCCTACCTGCAACGAGCCAGGCCGCGAAAACGGGATGGACGGCCGCAACCGGCTCCACTCGCTCGCGCCAAAAGTCGGCGGCAAGCTCAAAGCGCAAAGCCGCATCATCGGCTTCCATCTCGAAAGCGAACGGCATCGCCGCTGCGAACGGGGCCTCTTGCAGCGCGCGTTGGCAAAACGCGTGAATCGTGTGGATCGCGGCTTGATCGAATGTCGAAAGCGCACGCCGCACTCGCTTGGCCGCGAGTTCGAGCGCCGCTTCATCGGCATTGGCGAGCGTCGTTTCCATGAGCCGCGCCACGAATGGATCGCCGCCATCGTCACCGGTCTCAATCGCGTGCGCGAGCTCGGCAAGCCGGCCACGGATGCGCTCGTGCAACTCGGCCGTCGCGGCCTTCGTAAATGTGACGACGAGTATCCCGTCGGCCTTGAGATCGCGCTCGAGCAGCAGACGCACGTAAAGCGCGCAGATGTTCCAAGTCTTGCCTGTGCCGGCCGACGCTTCAATCTGGTTGATCCCATCCAGCCCGCAGGTAAAGACATCGAGGTCGACGCTAGGCGCCGCCTCGGTGCCATTCAGGCCGGTGTCGGCTCGCTGCTCCATGTACGGCACGCTCATGCCTCCCCCTGCTTCAGATGCTGCAAGAGCGGCTCGAACACGATGCGCGTGAGCGCCGCGAAAGACTCGTCGAGCGTCAGATTCGTGCCACGCCAGGCCATTGCCAGCGCGGGGTCCTCCGACTCACCCCGCACGCGGTCGTTGACCCAGACGCCGAACGCCTCGGCATCGCTGCCGTTTGCCTTTGCCCAAGCGCTCCTCGGGAAAAAACGCAACGGCATGCGTCGACCGGCGATGAAAAGCGCAGCAAGCGGCGCAAGGCAATCGAGCGGCGCCACGACCGGCGCGAACTCGAAGCGCTCATTACTGCCATGCCACACGGTGCGGCGTGGGCCATCCGGTTGCGCGGCGCAAAATGTCAGATGGGCGAGCCAAGCACCGAGATAATCGCGCGCACTGGGCTTGGCATAGCGAAAGAGCACGAGGCCCGCCTCCGTCACGCGACCGAGCGTACCGGCAATCTCGAGCGGCGGCACGTCGTCAAGCCCCTGCGCGAGCGCCGCGTCATGCTCACCGAAGAGCGCGACGCCGCCCGTGTCTGGCCAGCGAAGCGGCACGCGCAGCTCGAACGACAGCCGCGTGGCACCGTGCGCAAGGTCAACCCGCACATCGTCCGCGAGGCGTGTCAGTGCGTTCAGCTCGCGGCGTTTCAACACATCGCCCGTTGCACCGATAGGCAACTCAGGGCTGGCATCCGCGATGCGCGCTGCGCGTGCGAGCGCTTGCCTGCCGCCGTCTTCGATGAGCCGCGACAGCAGACGCTCAGCGAGCGCATCACGCCCGGCGTAGTCGAGCTCGAACGGTTCAAAGTCGTTCAACTCTCCTTCGGCGGTGTCGAGCACGATGCCTAAGCGCTCGCGCAGCAGCGCGCGCGCCGGATGCTGCCAAAAGCGCAAAAAATCCCCGAATGCGACGGGGCCAACCGGCTCTGATGGCAACGGTCTGGCGAAAAAGGGTTTTGCGGCATCGACGTCTGCTTCACCCGAGACGAGCCGTTGCGCCCATTGCGCACGCTCCGCGTCGTACGTGAAAAGCCCGCCTTTGCCGTCGAAGTACGACGTCGAAAACGGCTGAAGCGGATGTTCGACGATGAAGGCGCGTCGCGCCGCATCGATGTCATCCGGCAGCGCGTCTGGCCCCGCCGTCGCACGCGCGAGATAGTCGAGCAACTCGTCGACGAGCGCGGCCGGCGGCAGCGGTGCGTTGTCGCGAATGCTGCGTCCAGTGTAGGCGACCAAGAAGCGGTCGCGCGCTGCGAGCAGCAAGTCGAGGAACAAACTGCGCTCGTCGGCGCGCCGCTGCCGGTCGCCAAGCAATGGCCGCGCCGCCATCAAATCGAATTCGTCGGGCCGGGTGAGGCTCGGCAGCACACCATCGTCCATGCCAATCACGCAGACGACCCGGTAAGGCAAGCCGCGCAAACTCGTCAGCGAAGAGAAGGTGACGCCGCCCCACGGCACGCCGCCGTACGCACCGTCATCGAGCGCCGCCGTCAAAGCGGCGCGCAGCACAGGCGCCGGCACTGGCGCAGCATCCGTGCCCTCACGCATGGCATCGAGCGTCGCGTCGAGCGCGTCGCGCACGCCGGCGAGCGCATCGGCGAACGCCGGGCCTCCATCGAAAAAGCGCATGAGCGCGTCGCCCAGCAAAGCGCCCCACGCTTGCGCATCGAGCGGCTCGCCGCTGCGGAGTACGAACGTCTCGAGATCGTCGACAAAGCGCGCAAGTCGCGCCAGCGTGTCGGCCTCGGCGCCGAGCGCGCCCGCAACGGGCAGCCACGCGTCCACCGGCTCGCCGTCATCGGGCATCGCGTAGCCGAGAAAGAGCCGCGTCAAGGCGTCGGCGAACGTGTGGCGCGCCACGGGGACGTTCTCACCAGCCGGCGTTTGCGGTGCTAGCCCGCGCCGCGCACCCGCCGCTGCAAGCCAGCCCTGGGCCGTATCGAGCGCGCTCGCATCGATGCCATAGCGCGCGGCAACCGCATCGACACGCAGCCATTCGATCAACTCCGGTGCCGCAACGCTGCGCTCGGCAAGGGAAAGCCAATCGAGCAGCGCACGTGCGATCGGATTCGCCCGAGAGGGCGGCAGGCCCGTGATGCGGTACGGAATGCGGCGCCTGTCGTCGGGCGCAAGCGTACCGAAGACGGCGTCGATGAGCGGCGCAGCCGTGACGAGATCAGGGCAGACAACGAGCACATCGGAGGGGCGCAAGCCATCCCCTGCATCGAACCAGCCGAGCAGCCGGTCCTGCAGCACCTCGAGTTGACGTGAGAGGCTGTGACAGACATGCACCTCGATCCCCGCTTCGAGCGGCTCACCGGCCTCGGACATCTCCGGCTCGAGATCGAGGATCGCGTTTTGCAGCGTGGCGAGCCAGCTCGATCGATCATTTTCGAGGTAGCGTGTCGCCTCCGCTGAGGCCGAGCCTTCGGTCAGCTCATGCAGCAAATGCAACTGGGCCTGCGTCTGCCGCCCCCAATCCGCCAGCAGCGGATGGCCCACCTCGTGGTAGTCGAAATCGCCGGCCGCGTCGAGCGCCGCGGCGGCATCGACGGTCACCAGGTCGAACCAGAACTGACGGCAGGGATTCATCACGTAGAGCCGCACGTCGATCCAGTGCGACAGCTCGCGCAAAATCGCGATATGAAGCGGCGCGATCGTCGGCAAGGCAAGCACGCTGACCGACTCCGGCCACCGCGCGCGCATCACGGCATCAAGGTCGAGTCGGCGCGCAACCTCGAGAAAGCGATGTGCGGGCGGCGCTGCTTCGGTCAGCACTGGCGAGTCGCCGCCACGGGCGCTTCCCGATCCCCCAAGGGGACTCCCTCCCCCGACGAGGGGACTGCCGGCACGACCCGGTTCGCTCGGGACGGTGGTCGCTTCTGCTAGTACCCGCCGCCAAAGCGCGGACTGCCAGCTTTCGTCCTCGCGCCATGTCGCGCCGGCGGGCGCGAGGGATGCGCGTGCCGCGTCGTATGCGCCCGCACTTTCGTGGGGCGCAAAAACCGACCTGCCCTGCTGCCAGCTCGTCAGCCATTCCGGGCGATAAGTCAGGTAATGATCGAAGAGCGTCGCTACACGGCGTGCGAGCTCATAGCGCATCAGCGGATCGGCTGCATCGAGATAGGTCGACAACCGCGGCGATGCCCGCCATGCACCATCCTCTGCGCCGCCCGCGCCGCTGAAGAGCCGATAGCAGCGCCATTGCAGCCGCTCGACGGCAAGCGGCGAATGGGCGGGCACATCGAGCACGCGTCCGATCTGCGCCCAGAGCCATTGCGCGAGGTAGCTAAACCGGACGTTGGCACAAATGCCGCGACGCGCGGCCAGTTCGAGCTCGATGTGCCGGCGCGCGGCAGCGCTCGGCACGACGATTTCCTCGCTCGACCAAGGGTCGGCGGGCGCGTGCAGGTCGTCGCAGAGCGCTTCAACGAGCGTTTCGTAGCGGTTCGAATAGAAAAGCTGGAGCATGGACCCTCGATGCCGGCCTTCGCACTGGCGAAAGCGCGAAACCTGCTGGTGCACCCGTCGCAAAAAGCGACAGGATAACAAACCCGTCCGACCTCGCGGCAAGCGGGTGCAAGCGGCTCAAAGCTTCCGCACGAAGGCCCGCGTCAGGTGAGTGCTCGACAATTGGGCGTACGAGAACGGCGTGGAGATCGACTTCTCACGCTCCAAGTGCCTGAACGCCCATTGGTTCTTGTCGACCGAGGATCGCTAAGCGCGAAATCGAGGCTTGGCACAGTACTATAACGAGGTGCATCCCCACTCTGCACTGCAGTGAGGACGGCCCGCCGAATTCGCCCGCCAGTGTAAATCCGGGGCCGAGTCGGCCTACCTCGAAGAGCCGGAAATCTCCACTTTAGAGCTGCGCTGATTCTGGGTCAGCCTCAAACGGGCCCACGCTCTATGACAATTCGCACAAACTTAGAGAGTGCTTATTTCTTGCGGGCGATTGGATGTCTTTAAGCCAATATCTGCGCGAGCACGATCACCTCGTTTTACAAGGTCAAGCAGTCTTAGGCGCAGAGGTTCTTCTAAAAGATAATATGCCGCACAGCCGGCCAGAATTGCGACGCCCAGCTCACCAAAAAGCAGCATTAGCGCGTTCCGCGGAGTGTACTGAATTTGCAGGTGCCTGACCATTTGATTCGCCGCCATCTGCACAAACAATTGCAACATGTATATCGAATAGGATATTTTCCCGACAAATATTGCCAAGCGGTTGCCGAATATTACGTCGGATATTGGCCCTCCAACATAAAGACCGACAAGCGTGATTGCGATAGCGGGAGCCGCCAGGACAAGGTAGCCACCATCGATCAAACAGGCCGAAACGAGTAACGCAATGCCGATCAGGCTTAACAAATCACCCGACGCGTCCTTCGTCTTTCCAAGGGAGCGATAGACGGCATACCCGATCAAAAATTCCGGTACGATCCGCGCGACGCCGGCGGTGGTCACACTCAATCCCCTTGAACTCCAATGCAAAGCGCCAAAAACGTAGGCACCCCATAGCACCGCGCACAAGCCGATCACAACAAACAGCCTTTTTTGCCTGAGCCCGTACACCATTATCGGGAATACTAAACAGTAAGCGAACCACTCTGCACTGATTGACCATGACGGAGCATTCCAGCTTAGGCTGCTCGTTACCCCCCACGCATGAATTAAAAACAGATTGGCTATAGCAGACCACGCCGTGTTGTCTCCTTCGTGCCTGTAGGCAGAGCCTGCGTAGCGTGCTCCTAGCACCACCAACACCATGACCAGGAACGTAACCAGATGCAAAGGATATAGTTTCGCAATTCGCTTTATGATGAATTCGCGCAACCACGAAAAGGAAAACGTACCGGGAAGTTGCTCACAATACAGCAGCGACAAAATGAGCCCGCTCAACACAAAAAATATGTCGACGCCCAGATATCCATGCTGAATGAGTGAGCCTAAATTTAATCCAGATATCCCGTCGCTACTCTGAAAATGAAATATCACAACCCAGAGAGCTGCAAACGCGCGCACCCCTGTAAGATTATCGATTTTTTTCATAGAGCAACGCTCCAATGTTCTAGACCTTTCGCGAAACCGCGAAGCGATGCTTTTCCCCACGCCGTATATCGCGCTACTCCTACAGCAAGCGTATGGCACGACGCAGCATGCCTGGCGCGCACAAACTTACCCTCATTCCGTGGCACGTTGCTCAACGGCTCACAGCCAATTATGACCAGTCCCAAGTCCAGCAGATGCATCGCCCGCCGCTCGATGAACGGCTGCGATGGCTCGAAGAGCTGGTGGCGATAGATTGCGACGTTACGCATAGCCGCTCTGTATGCGTTCCGTTCGAGCCGTGACCCGCACCGTAAATAGTGCGAGCGCGGCAGCAAGAACCGGCTGCATGTGCACGTCGCCGATGAGCCCTTCGTTCTCTCCGAAGCCCTGAAAGAGAAGCCAGCCATAGCCTAACGCCATCATCGCTCCGAGCCCACTCAATTCGGCATCCGAGATAGTCATATAAGAAAAAGACCGTTTTAGGATGTGCATGACAAATCCGAGCGCGAATATCGTTGCGATCAAGCCGCTTTGCGACCAGAGATAAATGAACGTATTGTGGGGCGGCAAATCAGTCGGCACACCGGCAAAGCGCGCATAAGAGGGAAAAGTCACCTGCCAGCCACCGAACCCTTGGCCGAGGATCGGGGATTGAATGAACATCTGCAAGGCAAAACTCCAGACCTGCAGACGCGTATCAGCGGTATCGGAAATCTGGCCGCCCAACGAGGGGCCCGACGCACCCGAACCCGTCAAGCCCACGATCTTTATCACGAGGACCGCGATAAGCGCAGCCTGTAGGCCCAGCAGCACAACCGCGCCGCGTTCCTTTTTCGCAATCCTCGCGACCAGAAACAATGCAAGCGCCGGAAATGTGAGTAATAGCCCGGCCTTCGATCCCGCGAACGGCACCGCGGCCAGCAGCAGCATGCCCATCACAATGTGCAGAGGCTTCCGGTACGCACGGCCCGTGCCCAGCGCCACCATCGCGACGACGCCGAGGAATGTCGAAGCCCCGTTCCCGTTGACAAAAGCGAATCCCCCGGATTTATCCGGATCAAAAACGTTGTTGCTCCCATCCTGGAACAATTCGGTTAGCGTGTTCGAACTGATGAACCACGTTGCAACCTTGGTTTGCAGAAAGATTAATTTTTCGGTTGGTGCAAAGCGGAACGCGATCACGCTGGCGGCAAGTGCAATCGAGGCGAAATACATCATGGTCAAGCCATGCACGATCCAGCGATAATTCGAACGGGCCTGACTAGCGACGCCGGCAAAGACCACAATGAACGACAGCAAGTTGTTCAGCGACACAAGACCGAGCCGCACATTCACCGACCAGAGGAAGCTAATGATCATCACGACCATGACCCCGAGGAGCAGACGTATGGGCTTCACGGCGAGCAGGAATTTCGCTTCCCTCAGCAGTTCAGGCCAAAAGGCGTATGTGACGATCAACGCCAATGGCACCGGAAGCTGACCAACAACGAGCCACGGCGGATAGATCTGAAACACGGCAAGCGGCAGCAGCAGGCACACACGCCAACGTCGCGGGATCACCGGTAGACCGAGAATGAGCGCGAGTGCGATCAGCGCTGCCATGTGTACTCCCGGCCGTCGGAATGCGCAGCGTCGCTTGGTCTAGCTTCAGAGACTTTCATTGAAAATGGGGTCATGAGGGATCGACAGGATGGCGAACACATTGGTTGCTTTGCGCCGTCACGACGGTCGGTACAGCCGGCATTACGGACGCGGCGCTCGTGCGAGTACCGACCCGGACGGCACCGCTCGAAGCACAGTCAATATCGATGCGATCGTTGTTGCCGATTAGGTCCCAGATCAGCAGCGACTGCTGCGCATCTTTCCGCCGAGTTGCCTCGATTACGATGCGGCCAGCGTCCAATTCACTGGGGGCCACAAGCGACAAGGCATGTGTGTCCGCGAACTCCGCTGCGGCCGAAATGGCAATGGCAGAAGGTTTGGGTTTAAGGTCAGTGTGGAACAGGCCGAAATTGTGTTCCTTGTTGAACGGGTCGGTCCCGTCATCGACTAGGTCGTACCACCAGAGGCCCTTCACGTAGGGCAGCGATAGCGTGAGCAGCGTCAATCGCGAGGCATACGAACCAACCGCGCTCTCACGGGCGCCGAAGCGGCCCAGATTTGTGGGCCAGCCGATCTCGGTTACGTAGAGATCGACGTTGGCTTGATGAGTTAGCGAGCGCAATCTCTGTTCGAGTCGCACTATGTTCTGTACGCAATGCTCCGGCGCACGATCGTCCGCGATCTGATAGTTGTATGGGTGTATCGCCAGACCATCCCCCATTTGTACAACGCCCAACTCGGCGAGACGCCCTCCCCAACCCTGCCGGACACCGGAGCCCACAATAATCTTCGCATCGGCATTCGCCTTCTTCAGCACGGGATAAGCCGCCTTAAACACCGAGGCATAGTCCTCAGGACTCGCGGCTGGGTAGCCCCCCGTATGGTTATCCCACTCGTTCCACACCTCGAACTGATGGACACGCCCCCGAAAATGCGTGACCACGAAAGCCGCATACCTGACAAACGCGTTGATCGCTTCCTGCGAACGAGGCTTGTCGCCGCCGTCATAGAACGAATTCCCGTAGTCAAGAATAATCACCGGCTCGATGCCTAGCTTGATCGCGCTGTCGACGAAGCGCTCCGTGGCCGTCGGAATCGAATACTGCCCTTGAGTCGTTTCGACGTACCTCCATTGCAGGTCAAAACGTACTGATCCCAGATGGGCTTGTTTGACGAGTGCTAGTTGAGCCTCCTGGCGTTCAGCGGAAAGCCCGCCCGCATGCACGCCGACGCCGATCAGCTTCAGCTGCGCGAACACGGGCGCCGCGACGCCGGACAATGCCAGCAGCAAGGCCCATTGCACCTTACCGATATTGATATAACGCTTGAACATGCGATTGACCTCCTTTCACGCCGGACTCCGCGTGATTGCGTGCGAGGGTTCCCTTCGGCAGCACGTCCACGTTCGGCACGACATATCACGCCCGATCCCGGCCGCGGCGCTCACGGTGCCCGCGATCACGTCCGAAAGGCCTCGCTCACGCGAGAGGCCAAAGTAGTGGGGGATGTTCCGCATCGCACGTCCGCGTTGACCAGGAGTACCGACGTGAACGACTTGCCGACACTCGGACGCGAGCTCGTGATCGTAATCACGTTGTTGATTGCTCCAGCATGCCGAACTGACGCACCGTGCGCAGGCTGCACGCTGCACGCTGCTTTCACACCGACGTCTTGTGGATGAGACAGCGCTAGCAGATGAATGCCCGAATATCCCCGTTGTATGCGTCTTTTGAGTCTGGACTTTGCATCGCTTTGGCCTCACAACCTCGCTGATCTTCTCTTGATCCCGTTTTGCATATTTCGTTCGCCATCTGAAACACTTCGAGAATCAATCCAGCACTCAGTAATGAAAATCCTCCGCACAGGACGACACCGATTTCCCTCGCTGCGCACCGACATATCGCCCAAAGCCAACATCGCCCCCTTGCCCGGATTGTCGAGATCAGCGTACGTCATGCCGCACCCCTAGCCTTTAATCCATGCCACGATGCTCACCGCAGGGAAAGAACTCCTTTAGTTGCGGCGGATCATACCCGGACTCCCGAAGGACAAAACGTCACTGACCGAAACGGTCAACATCTTGGCCGATTAGTCCAAATTCGCCCGAAGTGGCGGATCGGGGCAGCGCCATTTAATCCTTCGATCTAACCGCCACGACAACCGCTAATAGGCATCGAAGCACGCCACCATGAGCGCGCTGCAAAAATTTGTCGCTTCTGATTCGCTCCGAGGTTTCAGGAAACTCCCACTCCGGAGAAAATAGAAAAAATCGTCATCCCGGCTCTCACCGAAGGTCAGGGAGCGTGTAGTACGCATGATGCTTGAGCATCGAGGCGAACATGAATCGCCATAGTGAGACCGTCCGGTGCCGAGGGTCGAGCGCCGCGTGATCGTCGATAGTCTCGATTAAATCAGTGTGCCGCGGGTGGCGGGCAGACACCGCAATCGGCGTACCGCAAAGTTGGCGTTGACGAGGATGCGCGAGATTGAACGTGAGGCAAGCGGCCGGCCGCATCGCCGCCGATGCAAAAATTCTGTAGACTCATCGCCGCCCCACCCGCGGATTCGATGGCCGCACCCCTGCCCTGGCTGCCCCGACAACCGATGCGCTATTCCATAGAAATCAAGAAATTTCTTTATAGCCAGTATTTCTTTGGTGGACTGCGCATGGCGTTCGGCATCTCGTTGCCGGCGGTACTGTGCCTGGTGGTGTTCCACGACGCGAACGTCGGCTTCACGATCGCGACGGGCGCACTCGGGGCATGCGTCGTCGACATGCCGGGCCCGCTTAAGTACAAGCGCAACGAAATGCTCGTGTGCAGCGTACTCGGCTTTCTGGCGGCACTAGCGACGGGGCTCGCAAGCTTCAACCTCTTCGCGCTCTGGGTGACGGTGGCCGTGCTGACGTTCGTGGTGTCGCTCACGGTCGTCTACGGCACCCGCTGGCCGCAGATCGCGTTCGCGACGCTCTTCATGATGGTCGTGACGCTCGAGGGCAGATTCACACCGCTAGAAGCACTCGTCAACGCGGCCTGGATTCTTCTGGGTGGCCTTTGGTACACCTACTGGGCGACGCTCTTGCTGAGATGGCAGGCGTACCGCGTCGAAAAACAAGCGCTCGCCGAATGCCTCTTCGCCTGCTCCGAATATCTGCTCGCGCGCGCGGATTTCTTCGATGTCGATGCGGATTTGGACGAGTGTTATCGCCGTCTCGTCGACAAGCAGATCGCAGCCGTTGAGATGGAGGAGGCCGCGCGGGCAATCGTCTTGCGCAACCTGCGCAGCTTGCGCCGCGGCAAGCTCGACCCACGCCGCGTGAGGCTCTTCGACCTCTTCATCGACTCCGTCGACATGCATGAGCTCTTTGTCGGCGCGCACACCGATTACCCGTTGCTGCGCCGCACGTTCGGCAACGCTGATCTGATGATTTTCTACCGCGACCTCATCCGCAAGGCTGCACAGGAACTCGAGGAGATCGGGCTTGCCGTCCTGCAGGACCACGCACCGCGCTCGCACGTGAACGTGAAGGCCGAATTGCGCGCCATCGAGTACGAGCTCGATCTTCTGCGCAAGACGTTGCCACAAACGAATCCCGAAGCCTATGCGGCGATGTCGGCTTCGTTCAGGCGCATATGGAGCGCCACGCGGCTGATCGACAAGATGAAGGGAAGGCTCGCGAGCGCGGCGCTCACCCGGAGCGCCGAAATGCGGCTGGACCCGAGCTTGACGCACTTTCTGTCGAGCCAGCGGGTGTCGCTGCGGCAGATCTTTTCCAATCTGACGATGGCATCGCCGAGCTTTCGCCACGCACTGCGCGTGAGTCTCGCGGTAGCGGCCGGTTTCTGGCTCGGACGCTTATTGCCCCTCACCAACGCGTATTGGATCGTGATGACGACGATCATCATCATGAAGCCGGGTTACTCGCTCACGAAGCAGCGCAATGCCCAGCGGATCATCGGCACCGCGATCGGCTGCACCCTCACCATCGCACTCATCATGACCGTTCACTCGGCGCCGATCCTGCTCGCCGTGATGTTCGCTTCCATGGTGATGAGCTACAGCCTTTTGCTGTTCAACTATGCGGCGAGCGTTGTCTTCACGTCCTCCTTCGTGCTGCTGCTGTTCCACCTGCTCGCGCCGGGGAGCCTGCGCATCATCGGCGAGCGGGCGATCGATACCGCAATCGGCTGCGCGCTGGCCATCGTGGCGAGCCGCATCTTCCCATACTGGGAATACCGTGTGATGGGCAAGCTCGTGTCCGACATGCTGGTGGCGATGCGCCAATACTTCGAGACGGCCTGGTGGTCATACCGCAAGCCCGCCTCTCCCATCACCCATTCTTCAGCGCGGCCCATTGCGAGCGCATTTGAATCCGATTCGCACGCCGATCCCGATTTCCACCTCCGTCTTGCACGCAAGAACGCGCAAATCGCGTTCGCCAATCTCGGGCAGGGGTTTCGACGCATGATGCTCGAGCCGAAAGCTCATCAGAGGTGCGTGGCAGAACTCAACGACCTGCTCGTACAAAGCCACGTTTTCGCGGCGCAGATCACGGCCGCTACACCCCTTCTGCGCGGCGTCGCGCAGGGCGAGAACGCGCCGCTGCAGCCGCTCGAAAGCTTATTGGCAACGGTGCACGACAACCTGACTCGCGCGCAGTCAGGCGAGGCGCCGGCCGGCGATCAAGCCGACAAAACCAAGCAGCTCACGCGCGAGCTCGATGCCATGGTCACGGACTTCGAACAGTCGGGGACGCAATCGGCCGAATGGGTGCAGGAGATCAAAGTGCTGGTGCTTCAGTGCAAGCAGATGCTGGCCGCATCGTTTTTGATAGGTAAGGATGCGGGTGCGATTCCACTGCGGATTCGTTGAGGCTGAGCGCTGTCGCCTACTGCGATGCGGTGGTTGGCGACGATGCCAGCGCAGCTGAAGACGCCGACATGGCTGTAGCCGACGCTCTTTGGGCATCGTATTCGTGTTTGCCTTTGATCGCGTTGTAGAGCAGTGCCGCAATGACAAACATCACGATTGCGACGATCATCGTGGCGACGCGAGCAGTGAGATCCGTTCTTTTGGGCGGGGCTTTCATCGGCGTTTTCCGCGAAGCGGCATTCTTCGGAAAATTCCGATTTTACGCCTCTCGGAGTTCGCTCTTGAACAGGAGTCGCGTACCCTTCTGATATCCCCGGTTCTTGACCGACGACGCAAGCCATCGCAAAACGGCCGCCGAGGTTTCCGGAGCAAATCTGATGAACCCCGCACCGAAATCGACTGCCATCAACGCCGAATTGCCTTCCGACACCATTGGCATAACCGGTGTATCCGCCCCATCGCAAGCTGCCGATGCCATAGCACGCCTCTCGGAGGCGCTCGACGCCGCATATTGTGCTGCCGCCGGTGTGGCCGAGCCGTCGCACTGCGCCGAGTTTGCACACCTCATACATGTCGCACTTGCCCACGCCGCTGGCGACGACATGCTGCTGACGCCGCAGCAACGCGAAAGCTCACGCGAATGCTATCGACGCCATCTGCTCACAGCGGACCCGCTTGGGCGTTATGCGGTGGTCGCGCTCGTCTGGGGACCTGGGCAGATGAGCCCTGTCCACGCCCATCACACGTGGTGCAGCTACGCCGTACTGTCAGGGGAGCTGACCGAGACGCTCTACGAATGGAACGAGACGCAAGGCTGTGCCACACCAGCGCGCACACGGGTTCGCACGCCAGGCGCCGTCTCATATACGCCGGCTGGTATGACGGGCATTCACCGCCTCGGCGCCGCCGGGCCAGGCACCGCCGTTTCCCTGCATGTGTACGGTGTAACCGGCCAACAGGTGGCGACGCATGTGAATGACCTCGTGCGTGTGGCACCTTGAGGCGGCCCAAAAATCAGAGCCGTTCTGAAATAGAAACTGACCTGCCCCCAGTATTAGTCCGACACGGCTTTAGAGTCCGAGGTTAATAGCTGCTTCACTTCGTGGGCCTGCGCGAACTGCTGGGGCGTCAGGTAGCCGAGCGCGCTATGGGGCCGCTCTGTGTTGTACTCGATTCGCC
>NZ_DATJJF010000078.1:0-4672 GCF_035492435.1 Trinickia sp. | reverse complement strand
GCTTACGAATGCATCGACGTAAAGCATCAACGCGAGCCAGTTGAGGTTCAACGCCAGCGCGAGCTCTGCGAACGGAGACGCAAACGTCAAGTGATGCCAGCCTTTTGCGGCGTCGGAGGGGTTGACGGCTCCGATAAAGGCAACCTGCAGCAGCACATAGATAACGAGTGCAATCACGATCGAACCGATCACGGCGAACGGTACGCTCCTCGACGGGTTACGCGCTTCGCCAGCGAGGTTGACTGGACTCTGGAAGCCATTGAAGCTGAAGACGATGCCACTCGTTGCCACGGCGGTGAAGACGGCGGACCATCCGTACGGAGCGAAGCCGCCGGCTGAGCTGACGTTCTCGGCATGAAAGCCTGAGGCGAACAAACCAATTACCGTCAGTGCGGGTACCAGGAACTTGAAGACGGTAATCACGGTGTTCGCACGCGCGAACACTTTCGCCCCCCAGTAGTTCAGCAAGAAATAGACGATGACGAGCAACGCCGAAAGGAAGACGCCCGTGGAGGACAGCGACCCGTTGACGAACAACGCATGCGCCCATTCATAAGGCCACGTGCTCATGTACTGGATCGACGCTTCAGCCTCGATCGGAATGACCGAGACGATCGCGATCCAGTTCGCCCATGCGCTGATGAAGCCGACTAGCGCGCCATGCGAGTAACGCGCATAGCGAACCATGCCACCCGACTCGGGAAACATGGCGCCGAGTTCCGCATAGGTCAGCGCAATCGCGAGAATGACGACGGCGCCGATGATCCACGCACAAATGGCGGCGGGACCGGCGATCGTCGCCGCCTTCCATGCCCCGAAGAGCCAGCCGGACCCGATGATCGACCCGAGCCCGGTCAGCATCAGGGCAAAGGGGCCGATACTCCGTTGAATAGCACTCCTCACGTTTTCTCCTTGGTGGTTGGGGGACGTTTTCCCGAACTGCAATGCGAAGGGCCGGCTCACACCTTTTGGGGTGCAACCGGCGCTTCGGTGCTGCGGCAAGACTCCGCCGCAACCCGTCGCCACCGCCCGCCGCGCGCGTATTCTAGCGGCTGCACCATCTCAAAAAAACACAGCATTGATCGGACCCCAAAAAGTGGCCGTTTAGGCCAATGGGGGCGTCAGAAAATTCTGCTTCGGCGTAGGGAATATCCCTGTCGATGGCCTATTCGAGTTGACCTTTGCCCGGTTTAGCCGTATAACGACACCGAGCAGGATTTCAAGCGGCGAGTGTGAATTGGTCTTTCGTGGTTCGCCCCTCGAGGTACTTCGGTTGTCCTAATACCCTTCCTTGATCTTCATGCCCCCGGGGTTACGCCCCAGTTTTTCAGTCTTTTTTAGGAATTTAGTAATATGGAAACCGGTACCGTCAAGTGGTTCAATGACGCGAAGGGCTTTGGCTTCATCACTCCCGACGGCGGTG
This sequence comes from Trinickia sp., assembly GCF_035492435.1. Lineage (GTDB taxonomy): Bacteria > Pseudomonadota > Gammaproteobacteria > Burkholderiales > Burkholderiaceae > Trinickia. The sequence goes on along the minus strand of NZ_DATJJF010000078.1, from coordinate 3,249 downwards.
GCGAGGATCTGTTCGCCCACTTCTCCGAGATTCGCGTCGAAGGGTTCAAGACCCTGCAAGAAAACCAAAAAGTGACGTTCGAAGTGAAGACTGGCCCGAAGGGCAAGCAAGCTGCCAACATTCGGCCGGTGTAATACTGCCCGTCTACCGGACACAAAACCCGCCTCCGCGGTAATGCCTTTCAGTTAAGGTTCGTTTGAAGTACCGAACGGCGTGATGTAGAGGTGAGGCTGACGACCCAGTCACGTGAGTGACCGGGTCGTTTTACATTGGGCAAATCAAACGCTCGCGAAGAGCCGCAGCCAGGCCGGCAACTTGCCGTCAGCTAGCGTGAGCCCCCTTCCCTCATGGGCGCAGCCTCGTCGCCGACTCAAAAAGCAAATCGTCGAGCACCTTGTTGATCGACCAATGGCGAACATTGCTCAGGCGAGCGTGAGCCATTCCAGCTATTCGGCATGTGCCGGATTCCTCCCGTTTCCCGCACCGCATCGCGCCGAAAAGCCAACAGTTCGACGCGCTCCTTGCAACGTCCCCTGCTTTGCATACAAAAATGGCGCCAACGCTGGGTCCCGAATTGCGTTGTCGACGCCACAACGAATCAACGAATCAAGAATCCCATTTTCTTTGCCGATAAGAGGACAGTGCCGCTAGCGCAATGTAACGGCACCGCCCGTAAGCACCTTATTGATAGGGATCTTTATGACGAGTCGACGGCTCGCACAGAAACTGCTCTTGCTTGGTTGCATGTCATTGTTGTTGGACGGCTTGGCGATGGCCCAGACGGTCCAGAAGGTCTACGCTGATCCGTCAACGACCAAACCGGCGCTCGCCCTCGCCGACCATGGTTATTTTTATGTCGGCGGGCATTATGCGACGCAAGGTCAGGACCAACGGATGGTCGGACAGATGTTCGTGCAATACGAGGTGCCGACGGTCCTCAAACATCCGTACCCGATCGTGATGTTTCACGGTACCGACCAAACTGGTACCAACTTCCTGGGGACACCTGACGGCCGCCGGGGCTGGGCTGACTATTTCGTCGGGCAGGGCTACAAGGTCTATGTGGTCGATCAAGCCGGGCGTGCGCGTTCCGGTGAAATTCCCGCCGCCTATGGCGACTACCGCCGCGCCTCCGCCCTCACCGCCGAGAAGCTTTACACGGCACCAGAGCAATTCAAACTCTGGCCGGAAGCCGCTCTACATACGCAGTGGCCCGATGGCCCAGGCATGATGGGCAACCCGACGTTCGACCAATTCATGGAGTCGCAAGTCGAATCGATGACCGACGTGCCGAAGACTGAGGAGATCAATGCGGCAGCCGCCGCAGCGCTGCTCGATCGAATCGGCCCGGCCATCTTGCTCACGCACTCGCAAGCCGGGACCATTGGATGGAAGATTGCCGACGAACGTCCGCACTTGGTCAAGGCCATCGTCGCCGTGGAGCCGAACGGGCCGCCTTTCTACGAGCCGACGTTCGTCGGTGGCAAAGACTGGTATCGCTACGGCACGAAGCCGGAACGCCCGTGGGGCATCACGCGTGTCCCCCTGACCTACGATCCTCCCGTCAGCGACCCGGCTCAGCTATCTCGCGTCGAACAGAAAGAGGCCGATGGCCCAGGGCTCATTCGATGCTGGCTACAAGCGGCACCTGCACACAAGCTGCCCAATCTTGCCGGAATCCCGATCGTGATCGTCACGAGCGAGGCGTCATTTCGCGCGACCTACGATCAATGCACGTCCGAATATCTGACGCAGGCCGGCGTACCAAACGAGCATTTGCGACTCGCCGATCTCGGCATTCATGGCAACGCCCATATGATGATGCTCGAGCGCAATAGCGATCAGATTGCCGGCGTCATCGCCAATTGGCTCGGTGGCAAGGTCGGCGGCTCCAACAACTGATATGCAATTTGGCCCGCCGGCCGGCGGGCCTGGCGAGCAGCTCAAAGTCGCAGCCCCAGCGAAATGCTGGGGAGAAACTGCGAGCAGCAGCCTTGCGCGATGCAACCCAAAATCTCGGCTGCGCAGGGAGCGCTCGCCAAGCATGCGTCATGGCGGATCAATCGAAGTAACTCGCATCGCAGCCCGGCGCGCGCTGATCTCAACGCGCTAAATACGAAGTTGCCGCCCAATTTAACTGAACGGCATTCCGCTTGGCGGAGTTCTCTTGCGCTCGTAAGCAGAGGAACAAAGAAGGCCGCCCGCTGAGAGTCGGGAACGTAGATTGCGGCCGACGCACTGTAGACGCTCATAGCCTGCAGCGCACCTCGCCCGGAGAAACGTTCGCGCATGAACCGGCAGTCCGAAACCCCGCTCGCGGCCCATCCGCCCGATGTCATCGAGACCGATCTGCCATCGCGTCTCGATCGTTTGCCTTGGGGGAGCTTTCATACGCTGATCGTCGTCGCACTCGGCATCACCTGGCTTCTTGATGGCCTGGAGGTCACGCTGGCGGGCGCCGTAGCGAGCGCACTGAAAGCGAGCCCCACGCTGCGCTTTTCGAACTCCGATGTGGGCATCGCCAGTAGCGCATACATCGCCGGTGCGGTGCTGGGTGCGCTCGGTTTTGGCTGGCTGACGGATCGTCTGGGCCGGCGCAAGCTCTTTTTCGTGACGCTTGGCGTGTACATCGTAGCCACGGCCGCGACGGCATGCTCGTGGAATCTCGCGAGTTTCGTCTTGTTTCGCTTTTTGACCGGCGCCGGCATCGGCGGCGAATATGCGGCGATCAACTCCACGATTCAGGAATTTACGCCAGCGCGCGTGCGCGGATGGACAGACATCGCCATCAACGGCACGTTCTGGATCGGAGCCGCGCTCGGCGCGGGAAGCTCGATCGTGCTGCTCGACCCAAGGTTCATGCCAATCGACCTTGGCTGGCGCGTCTCATTTTTCATCGGCGCGTCGCTGGCCCTCGCTATCGTATTCATGCGGATGTGGATCCCCGAGAGCCCGCGCTGGCTGATCACGCACAACCAGCCGGAGTTGGCCCGTGAAATCGTCGAGCAGATCGAAGCGCGCTCGCGTCGCGAAGGACGTGTGCCGCTTTCAGCAGAAACGTACACATTGCGGCTTGTAAAACGCAGCCATACCTCACTGCGCGAAGTGTTTACCGTGCTTTTTTCCATGCACCGGCGGCGCTCGCTCGTCGGCCTTGCACTGATGACAGCGCAAGCCTTTTTCTACAACGCGATCTTTTTCACCTATGCGCTCGTCCTGACCGACTTCTACCACGTGAGTGCCTCGCAC
>NZ_DATJJF010000077.1:0-13039 GCF_035492435.1 Trinickia sp. | reverse complement strand
CATGCCGTCGCGAATGCCGACGCGCGGCTTCGTGACGAAATCGACCGCGCCCAACTCCAGCGCGCGCAGCGTGATTTCCGAGCCGCGCTCGGTCAGCGACGACACCATCACCACCGGCATCGGCCTCAACCGCATCAGCTTCTCGAGAAAATCGAGGCCGTCCATGCGGGGCATTTCGACGTCGAGCGTGAGCACATCGGGGTTGTGCTGCTTGATGAGTTCACGTGCGACGAGCGGATCGGGCGCGGTTGCGCACACCTCCATGTCCGGCTGGCTATTGATGATCTCCGTCATGAGGCTGCGGATCAACGCCGAATCGTCGACGCACAACACTTTGATTTTTTGCACCTGTTATGCCTCCTCTGCGGTCTTGGCGCTGTCGTTCGTTCGGTTGCCACCTGCAAGCGCTTGGAAGAGTTCAATGCGCGGCTTGGCCGCATCGCTTCGCGTGCGCGTCGTGAAAAGCTCGACGTTTTCCAGTGCGCGCGCGCGCTCGCGTCGGGCTGCGCGTGCCTCGGCCACCTGCCTGGCCAGCGCTTCTTCGCGCTCCGCCAAGCTCGGCTCTTGAGCGGTACGCAGCTTCTTGACCATCGCCTGGCCAGTAGCCGGCATGAACGCTACCTTGCGCGGATGCACGCCTTGAAGATCTTCAGCGACGATGCGGATCTTTTCGAGCGCGAGATAACGGCGCACAAACTCCGCGTTGCGATCGCCGATGTTGATCGTCGTCATGCCGGCCAGCACCGCACCGCCGCCGAACACCTTCGCCTCGAAGCGCTCGCGCCGGCCACCCATCTTGATGAGCTCGTTGATGAGCACTTCCATCGCATAGGCGCCGTAGCGCATTGAATCGGATGCCGCCTGCGTGGGCTCGCCGTCGTCGGGCAGCATGAAGTGGTTCATGCCGCCGATGCCGGCCGTACGGTCGTGGACGCAAGCGGCGACGCACGAACCGAGCACGGTGACGAGCACCATGTCTTCGCGCGTCGTATAAAACTCGTTCGGCAGCAGCTTCACGCCGGGACGGTTGAAGTGATTGTCGAAGTACAGATTGGTGGCGATCGGCAGGCCGCTCATACTCCCACCTCCTGCAAGCGCTTGCCGGCCTTGTGGGTCGCATCGGAGGCGTCGGCCGGAGCTGCCGCGCCGCCCGAATGAAGCGTCGGCCGCACGTCTGTCCGGACACGCGCGAGCGCCGTCGAATCGCGCGCGAGCTCGTACACGGTCTGGCCGCGTAGCCGGAAGGCATGCGTCACATAGCTGAAGTTCTCCGAATGCCCCGCAAAAAGCAGTCCGCCCGGCTTCACGAGCGGCTCGAAGCGCGCGAGCACCTGCGATTGCGTCGGCTTGTCGAAGTAAATCATGACGTTTCGGCAGAAGATCGCGTCGAACTGCGTGCGCAATCCGTAGTCCGCATCCGTCAGGTTGAGCTGTTGAAAGCGGATCATCGCGCTCAACTCCGGACGTACCTTGACGAGACCGGTATTGGCGCCCGTGCCTTTCAGGAAGAATCGCTTCAAGCGCTCAGGCGTCAGTTGCTTCACCTGATCGAGCGAGTAGACACCCGCTTCTCCCTTTGCCAGCACCTGGGTGTCGAGATCCGTCGCCAGGATCGTTGCTTGGCGCGCCGCCGATTCGCCAAGCGCTTCGACAAGTGTCATCGCGATCGAGTAAGGTTCCTCCCCCGTCGAGGCAGCCGAGCACCAGATCGATATGGGCTGCGAGCGGCGCTTGACCAAGTCGGCCAGGATCGGAAAGTGGTGCGCCTCGCGAAAGAATGCCGTGAGGTTAGTCGTCAAGGCATTCGTGAAAGCTTCCCACTCGGCCGGGTTCTGCTCCGACTCGAGCAGATCGAGATAGAGGCGAAAACTGTCCAGGCCGCGCGCTCGCAGGCGCCGCGCGAGACGGCTGTAGGCCATGTCGCGTTTGTGATCGGACAACGAAATGCCGGCGCGACGGTGGATGAGCTCGCGAATGCGTGTGAAGTCCGCCGACGTAAATTCGAAATCGCGCTCGGCCAAACCAGCACGGTCAGCCAAGCCCGACCCATTCGGGTCGGCCCGCTCAAGCCGCTCGAGTGCACGTGCTGTCGTCATGGTGATCGTCTCGGTTCGTCTCGAATGTCGGTCGGGTCAGTCGCTCGGGGTTGGTCGCCTTCGTCGCTTGCGTCGGGTTCGCCGCTTGGGGCGCCGCCTTCAGAACGTTTCCCAATCGTCGTCGGACGAATGGCTCGCCGAGACGGCCGGCGCCGCCCTTGACGGGGCCGCAAACGAGGCCTTCGCGGACTGCTGCGAAAGCTTCGGCTTGTGCGATTGCGCGCGGGCCGGCTTGGACGGCTGGCCGGCAGCCGGAGCAGGAACCGCCGCGGTTGTCGGCGCATGCGGCTCGTGATCGTTGGCCTGCCGCGCGACTTCCCGATGGGCTTGTTTCGCTACAGAGTCACCCGACACCCTTGACGCGCTTGCAACGCCCGCCGCGTTGGCACCCGACGCGCCCTTGCGCTCACTCAGCGCACGCGGCGCGGCGCTCGCGGCTTTGGCGGACGGCAACCCCGGTTTGCGTGTGACTGCCTGCGCGACTGCCTTCGCCGGCGCGCTCGCGCCCGCGCTGACGCGCCAGTGACCGATGACGCTCTTCAACTGCCGCGTTTGTTCTTCGAGCGATGCCGCGGCGGCGGCCGCTTGCTCGACGAGGGCGGCGTTTTGCTGCGTGACGTCGTCCATTTGCGCGAGCGCACCGTTCACGCTTTCAATGCCCGTCGATTGCTCCACCGATGCCGCACTAATTTCACCCATGATGTCGGTGACGCGTCGCACCGCCTGGACGATTTCGTCCATCGTCGCGCCGGCTTTGCCAACGAGCTCGGACCCGCTCGCCACTTTGTCGGCCGAAGCGCCGATCATCGTCTTGATTTCCTTGGCCGCCGCCGCACTGCGCTGCGCGAGGCTGCGCACCTCGCCCGCCACGACGGCAAAGCCGCGACCCTGCTCACCCGCTCGCGCAGCCTCCACGGCCGCATTGAGCGCGAGGATGTTGGTTTGGAACGCAATGCCCTCGATAACGCCGATGATGTCAACGACCTTATTGGAGCTCGTCGCGATGTCCTCCATCGTCGTCACCACCTGCTGCACGACCTCACCGCCGCGCAACGCGATGTCGGACGCATTCACGGCAAGCTGGCTCGCCTGCCGCGCGTTATCCGCGTTCTGGCGTACCGTCCCGGTCAGCTCTTCCATGCTCGAGGCCGTATGCTGAAGCGACGATGCCTGCTGCTCGGTACGCTGCGAGAGATCGGTGTTGCCGATCGAGATCTCGTGCGCACCCACGTCGATCGATTCGACGCCGCCTTTGACCGCCTTCACCATCGACGTCATGCTTTCCTGCATCTTCCTCATGCCGGCAAAGAGACGCCCGATCTCGTTTTCGCTCGTCGCCTCGACAGCATCGCTGAGATCGCCGCCAGCCATCCGCTCGAAATGGACGATCACGTTGTCGAGCGGCGTGACGATAAGCGCACGCAGCACGAAGCGAATCGCGACAACGAGCACCAGCGCAATCGCTCCAACGGCGACAATGAGCGATTTCATCAACGAGATCCGCGAATCGGACGCGACACGCAGATCTTCGGCATTCTGCCGAATCGTACGCAAGACGCTGTCGACTGAATCGCTCAACGCCACAAAGAGCGGGCTGACCTTCAAGTCGACGATGGCTTGGCTGCCCGCGGCGTCGCCTGCGTGCGCCGCGGCCAACGCCGGCTCGATGCCATCGTGCAAAAGCGTTGCGTACCGCGAGGCGAGTTCGCTCTCGACTGCCGGATCGAGGTCGTGCTTGGGTGCCGCCTGGTAGACCTGCCACGCGTCCTTCGCCCTCGCTAACGTAGCGTCGGCACGATCCAGTGCGCCCTTCGCGTCATCGGTCTTGTTCGTCGCCGCGAGCGATTCATAACGATCGAGCGAAACGCGCGTGCGCATCAAAAACGACGCCGTGCTATCGAGCGCATGAATGGCCGGCAAGTCCCCGCCGGCGAGTGTGTTGAGCGAGCGCCCCGCCCCCGACAACGCCGTGAGGCCGAGCACACCAACCGCAAGCGTCAGCAAAAAAAACACAGCGCCGATCGCAGTGAGCGTCGTGCGAATCGACAAGTTCCGCAACATCTAACGAATCTCCGTCTGGTGCTGACATAGGCAGCGAAGGCCGCGCGGCGAGCACCGGCGGTGCGCGCCTATCGACTACGCTTCCAATGCCTCGATAAGGGCCATTTCCTTGCTGACCATCAATTTTTCGATGTCCATGAGGATCAGCATGCGGCCGTCGACCGTGCCAAGCCCGGTCAAGTATTCGGCAGTCAGCGTCGCGCCGAACTCGGGCGCGGGCATGATTTGATCGGGCGTCAGCGTGAGCACGTCCGAAACACCGTCCACGACCATGCCGACAACACGATGCGCGACGTTGAGAATGATGACGACAGTCTGATGGTCGTACTCGACGCGGCCGAGATGAAACTTGATCCGCATGTCGACGATCGGCACGATGATGCCGCGCAGATTGATGACGCCCTTGATGAACTCGGGGGCGTTGGCGATGCGCGTCACGCTCTCGTAGCCGCGGATCTCCTGCACCTTCAGGATGTCGATGCCGTACTCTTCGGCGCCGAGCGTGAAGATCAGGAACTCCTGACCGGCTGCGTCAGTATGTACCGCGTCGCGGCGGCCGCCGGCGGCGACGAGTGCGCCGTTCGAATTGCTGGTTTGGACTTCTGCCACGTTGGCCCTCACAAACAGTTGGGGGTTACGAATAGTTCATTGCGCCATGCGAGGCGCGGGATTCGCGGTTCAACGCCGCCACGTCGACGATCAGCGCCACGCTGCCGTCGCCGAGTATCGTCGCGGCGGAAATGCCCCGCACCTTGCGGTAGTTCGTCTCGAGGTTTTTCACGACAACCTGCTGCTGGCCGACGAGCTCGTCGATCAGCATCGCAAAGCGGCGTCCCTCGGTCTGCATGATGGTGACGATGCCTTGCGTCGGCTCGGTGCGTGCGCCTTCCACCGAAAACGCCTCGTGCAGTGCGACGAGCGGCAGGTATTCACCGCGCACGCGCACAACACGCTCGCCGTTCGCGACCGTGTAGATGTCCTCAGCCGTTGGCTGGAGCGACTCCATCACGAAGTTGAGCGGCAGAATGAAAATCTCGTTGCCGACCTTGACCGACATGCCGTCGAGAATCGCAAGCGTAAGCGGCAGAACGATGCGCGTCGTCGTGCCCTTGCCGGTCTGCGAGGTGATTTCGACGTGCCCGCCCATCGCTTGAATATTGCGCTTGACGACGTCCATGCCGACCCCGCGTCCCGAGATATCGGTGACCTGATCGGCCGTCGAGAAGCCAGGCATGAAGATGAGGTTCCAGACCTCATCGTCGGACATCGATTCGCTGACCGGCATGCCTTGCTTCATTGCCTTCGCAAGAATCCTGTCGCGGCGCAAGCCACCGCCGTCGTCGCTGACCTCGATGACGATGTTGCCGCCATGGTGTGCCGCGGAGAGGATCAACTGTCCCGTCGGATCCTTGCCCGCTGCGCGCCGCACGTCGACTGTCTCGATGCCGTGATCGAGACTGTTGCGCACGAGGTGCGTGAGCGGATCGATGATGCGCTCGATGAGGCTCTTGTCGAGCTCGGTGGCTTGACCGAAGGTGATGAGCTCCACGTCCTTGCCGAGCTTCGCCGCGAGATCGCGTACGAGCCGCGGGAAGCGGCTGAAGACGTAATCCATCGGCATCATGCGGATCGACATCACCGCTTCTTGCAGATCGCGCGCATTGCGCTCGAGCTGCGCCATGCCGCTGAAGAGGCGGTCATGCAACGCCGGGTCGAATGCACTCGAGGTCTCGGCCAGCATCGCCTGAGTAATAACGAGTTCGCCGACGAGATTGATGAGCTGATCCACCTTTTCGACGCCCACCCGGATGGAGCCGCCTTCGCTCGTCGACGCAGCCGCTGCCGGTCGGGCGCGGCGCTCGTCCGCGCCGGCAGAAGTCGTCGCGGCGGGTGCCGTCGCAGCCGGCAGGGCGGGCTTCGCTTCCGGCTCAGAGGACTGAGGCTCGGCCTTCGTCACGGCGGTTGCCACTGCCACGGCGCTTTGCGCAGGCGTTACATCGGCGGCAGGCGTAGGCACGCTCGTCGCCACATCGGCCGGTGCGACCGTGGCAGGCGCTTGTGCACCCGGCGCGGCACCGCGGCCGATCGTGATCTGGCTTTCGTCGATGACGAAGCACAATACGGCGCTGATGTCATCGGACGGCACATCGGTCTCGAGATAGACGACGAGCTCAGTGCCGTTGAGGGTCTGTTCGACGATGTGCCCGAGGTTGCCGAGCTCCTCGATCAAGAGCTCCCGGTCCTTGTCGCCGACACCGCGCAGTGTCACTTGCAGCGGCGCGCCGGCGGTCGCTGCCGCCTCCGTCGCCGGCGCCGCCGTCGTCCCGTGCATCGCATTCATGGCCTGATCGACGACATGATCGGGCGCCATGCCGTGGGCCGCCGCGCCGAGATGATCGGCACCGCTGCCGGACTTAGGCGCGCTCGCTGCAACAGCCGCCTCGACGGCCGAGCCGCCCGACTCGTCGCCGTCTCTCAAACGCTCGAGCTTCGCGCAAATTGCCGCGGCTGCGGCGGCATCGGGCTCGGCGCTTGCGCGGTAAGCCGTAAGCTGCTCCCCCAGCACATCCTTGGTTTCAAGGAATGTGTCGATCATGTCCTTGCGCAACGTCAGCTCGTTGTTGCGCGCACGATCGAGCAGCGACTCAAGAATGTGCGTCGTTTCGGTCAGCGCCGTAAAGCCGAACGTCGCCGCCCCCCCCTTGATCGAGTGGGCAGCGCGGAAAATCGCCGCAAGGTCTTCCGGATCCGGCGTACCGATGTCGAGATTCAAGAGCAGCTGCTCCATCTCCCCCAGCAGCTCGTCGGCCTCGTCGAAGAACGTCTGATAGAACTGTGTGATATCGAGTGTCATGCCTCAGTCACCGCGAAGAATCGTCTGCCTGGCTCGTGCGCTGCATCGCGCCGATGGCTCCCGATTGCCGTTGATGCTTCGTGTCCTTGCTGTCCTTCCTGCCTTCATGCAGTGCGCGCCTCGCGCACGCCGCACCCCTTTTTCCCTTACGGGCCTGCTCTCACGCGTGCCTCATGCCGGCAATGCCGCAATGAGCTCGGTCAGCGTGTCGGGATCGAGCGGCTTGGCGATCCAGCCGGTAGCACCGGCCGTGCGCGCAGCGTCCTTGAACGCGTCGCCCTGCTCGGTCGTCAACACAAAAATCGGCGTGGCCGCATAAGCCGGCTCTGCGCGCAACGCCTCAATGACGCCGAGACCGCTTCGCTTCGGCATATGCTGATCCGTCAGCACAAGGTCGAAGGAGTGCGCGCGCGCACTCGCCAGTCCTTCATCACCGTCCGCTGCCACAGTTACCTCATAGCCTGCCTCACGCAGCGTTGCGGCCAGGATTTCACGCATCGCCGCCGAATCGTCGATTGCCAGAACGTCCCTGATCATGAGTGCCTCACTGCAATTGCCCAAGGTTCGCGGCGCATCGCCCGCATGCCGTCACGGCTTGTCCGACCTCACTGCTTGTCACGGCTTGACCTGATTGGTCGCCGCCTCGGAGCCTGCGTGCGCTGCCGCAGCAAGCGCCTGCGCAGGCGCTTTAGGCCCTTTTACGGTCGTGGCCGTCAACTTCTGCGCAACGACTCCCGCAGCATCGTCGGAAAGCGTCGTGGTCGTCGAATCGTCATGCATCAAGGCGAGCTCGGATCGGTGATTGAGCACGATGATGCTGATGCGGCGGTTTTCCGGATCCATCGGATTCGCCTTGTCCAGGTTCTGCGTGGAGGAGAGCCCGAGCACGCGCAGCACTTTGTTCTCATCCATGCTGCCCGCGATGAGCTCGCGCCGCGACGCGTTAGCGCGATCGGCGGAAAGCTCCCAATTGGTATAGCCGCTGCCGTTGCCGGCGTAAGGCACCGCATCGGTGTGGCCTTGAACGACGATATGGTTCGGCACGTCGTTCAACGTCTGGCCGATTGCGCGCAAGATGTCACGCATGTACGGCTCGACGTGATCGCTCGCCGTAGCGAACATCGGCCGCTTCTGGGTGTCGACGATCTCAATGCGCAAACCTTGCAACGTCGAATCGATGCGGATCTGCTGCCTGAACTGCCGCAGCACCGGATTGGCCTCGATCGCCTGCATGAGCTTGACCTGCAGATCGTGCAGCCGCTCCTGCTCGCGCCGGTCGACAGCCCCTGTCAACGGATCGATCGCCGAGTCGTCGTTCTGGGCGATCGTGTGCAACGCCTTTTCGATCGTGCCGTCCGTGCGCCGCGTGATGCCCTGCAAGTCGGTCGAGATATCGCGTCCGCCGCCTTTCAGGATGCTTGAGGAGTCGGCACTGCGGTCGCCGCCGAAGAGCGCCGCCCTGAGCGGCTGGCTGAAATATTCGGCGATACCCCTGAGCTGCGTGGGCGTGGCCGATGACAGCAGCCACATCAGCAGAAAGAAGGCCATCATCGCGGTCATGAAGTCCGCATAGGCGAGCTTCCACGCGCCGCCGTGGTGTCCCTTCTTGGCGGGCGCGACGCGCTTGATAATGATTGCCTTGTCTTTGTTCTTGCTCATTGACCCGGTTTCCTCGAGACGTGCCTGCCTTACTTGGCCTTCACGCGGCGCACGTGCTCTTCAAGCTCAGCGAACGACGGGCGCTCGGTCGAGTAGAGCACCTTGCGGCCGAATTCGACGGCAATCGCGGGCGCATAACCGTTCAGACTCGCGAGAATGGTGACCTTGATGCACTGAAACATCTTGGTCGACTCAGCCACTCGCTGCTCCGCCAAGCTCGCGAGCGGCCCGATGAGACCGTACGAGAGCAAAATGCCCAAAAACGTGCCGACCAGCGCCTGAGCGATCATGGCGCCAAGCACGGCGGGCGGCTTGTCAGCCGACGCCATCGTATGGACAACGCCCATCACTGCAGCGACGATGCCGAATGCCGGCATCGCGTCGCCGGTGCGCATGAGTGCATTCGCCGGGCCTTCGCCTTCGGCGTGATGCGTTTCGATCTCCTCGTCCATGAGGCTTTCGATTTCGAAAGCATTCATGTTGCCGCCCACCATGAGCCGCAGGTAGTCCGTCAGGAATTCGACGATATGCTTGTCGGCGAGGATTTTCGGGTACTGCGTGAAGATGGGGCTTTTGTCCGGCTCCTCGATATCGGCCTCGAGCGTCAACGTCCCTTCTTTACGCGCCTTGGCAAGCAAAACGTAAAGAAGTGCCATCAACTCCATGTACAGATCCTTCGTGTACTTCGAGCCTTTGAAGAGCGTGGGCAGCAGTTTGAGTGTCGCCTTCATCGTCTTCATCCCGTTGCCGAGAATGAACGCCCCGACCCCAGCGCCCGCGATCATCAGTGCTTCTTCGGGCTGCATGAGCGCGCCCAGATGACCGCCCGCCAGCGCATAGCCGCCGAAGACGGAGAGCACGGTCACGAGTGTTCCAACGAAAATCAGCACTGCCGAGTCCTCACAAAGGTCGACGGGGAGACCGCCGTTAATCTGGTTTACGGCAGACAAACCGAAACTTTGAGGACAAACGCACTCGTCGATGCAACTCGTTCGGTCCACGCCGCGGATGGCACAGACAACGCACCGTGATCAAAGAGCCACGCCAGCCGAGGATGCCGGCCCATCGATATAGGGAAAAGCAACGCACGCGCAGGTGGCGGCCAAAACAAGAACGCATCCGTTCAAACCGCGCCATGCTCTGAATGAAGCAACGCTTTCAATGCTTTTCAAAACGCCTGAGGCGCTGATCGCTCGCAAAACGCCCTTTCTGCGTCGGGCCCCCGCGAGGGTGCGCGCACCTCGATCCGTCCTGCCTGCGTCAATGTCTGAACTACTGCCGGCAGACCGCCTTCGGTTTGCCATATGGCTTTTTTTCGCCTCCGAGGACATTCGCTTTCCGGCATACTGGCGAGTCGCTCCAAGCACCGGGCGCCTTTGCACTTGATACCGGCTCAGTCGGTTGTTTCCTCAGGCTGCTCCACGCTCGCCTGCGCCGAATGCGCATGCGAGCGCGCCGTCGATTTACCCTTGTCCGCCAGCGACGAAAGGACGGCATAGTCATCGAAGCGAAAGCGGCATAGCAACTGGCTGGAAGTCGCGAGCTTCACCGTCTGAGCGAACGACAGGTTCGCCAGCACATCGGCGATCTCGTCGGACAGGCCCATGCGAAACATCCCGGCCGCCCTGTCCTCGCGCAGCAAGCTTTGGGCGAGCAGTAGATACGAGAGGTTGACTTCCTTTATCTCACTGAGCATTTCGCTCGCAGCGCCCATAATTTCCCCGGTCGGTCAAAAGTTATTGATTCCTTAGGAAAACGTTTGCTCGAGGAGGCAGCCCTACCCCTTCCGCGTGCGCGGTTTCCGGTTTGCCAAATTGTGTCGAAATGTAAATAAGGTGGAAATCGGAAGAAGGCCTTCTTGCAACGTCGGAAATATCTGGAAAACGTGTAGGAATTAGTCCTACAAGGCATTCCATTCTCACTCGGAGCGATTTAGTGAGCGTTCGCGCTCAAGTGCCGCCGGACTGGCGGGAACTTGATTTGCGTGAGATCGATATTCGACTGTAGGAACAGCCGTCGGCAGCGGCCAATGGGCTACGGCGTCTGGACAAGGCCGAACCGGGTGAAGCGAGAGACGCCTCGCCGCTCCTCGCGTCTAGCGTGCGCTGTTTCCGCCTGTAACAAGGTTAAAGGTTTGAAAACGTGCTCATTAGCGGCGCCCTTCTGTCCTGATAATGGCAAGGAAGCCGTTAATACAATGGCGTAGCGCCGATAGCCGCGCCGCTCATTTTTGCAAGGAGATTCACGCATGCGAATCGCTCAAATCGCGCCGCTCTATGAGGCCGTTCCTCCGAAGTTCTACGGAGGCACCGAGCGCGTCGTGTCGTACCTGACCGAGGCACTTGTCGAGCTCGGTCACGAGGTGACTCTCTTCGCAAGCGGTGACTCCGTAACCTCGGCCACACTCGAAGCGGCCTGGCCACGGGCCTTGCGGCTCGATCCATCGATTCGCGATTCTTTGGCGCCGCACATGTTGCTGCTCGAGCAGGTTCGCCGCGCGGCGTCGGACTTCGACGTCCTGCACTTCCATCTCGATTACCTACCGTTCGCCATGTTCTCGGATATCGGCACGCCCTCGGTCACCACGCTGCACGGCCGCCTCGATCTACCGGAGTTGCAGCCCGTCTTCGACAGGTTCGACCAATCCGCCGTCGTCTCGATCTCGCAGTCACAGCGTATGCCGCTGCCCCAGGCCAAATGGCTGGGCACCGTCTATCACGGACTACCTCAACGGCTCTTGAGCCCCCAGCCGCATTGCGAGCCCGAGTACCTGGCTTTTCTGGGCCGCATCTGCCCGGAAAAGCGCGTCGACACCGCGATCCGTATTGCCGCCATGAGCGGGCTACCGCTCAAGATCGCCGCCAAAGTCGACAATGTCGACCGTGATTACTTCAAGAGCGAAATCGAGCCGTTGCTGCGGCTTGCACATGTTGAATTCATCGGTGAAATCGACGAGGCGCGCAAGCCTGAATTTCTTTCGCGCGCGAAAGCGTTGCTATTTCCAATCGATTGGTCCGAGCCGTTCGGGCTCGTCATGATCGAGGCCATGGCTTGCGGCACACCCATCATCGCTTTCAATCGCGGCTCCGTCCCCGAAGTAATTGACCCGGGTATAACGGGCTATATCGTGGAAGACGAGCACGGCGCGGTGGCGGCTTTGCAACGTCTCGACGAACTCTCGCGCGATGAAATACGTGCCCAATTCGAGCGTCGATTCACGGCGCAAAGCATGGCGCGCGCCTACGTCGAAAAATACGAAGCATTGATCGCAGGCCACGGTCTACGTCGCACGCTCCACAGCGTTGCGGCGGGTTGAACGGCTGTCTGATAAAACGAGCCAATTAGGAAAACGATTGCGGGAGATTACCGCGGCTGTGACACAAATTCGATTACCACGCAGGCTCTCGCATTTCGTGCGTCCGGCGCATCACGCGCCGGACGTTTTTGTATGCAATGCAGAAAAAGCCAGATTCGCAAATGCTTTGACCTGACAGCCGACGCATCGTCGGCCGAACGGACCAGCCAGGCCGCCTGCCCAGCTTATTCCTTGATGAGATAGCGATCGCGGTTTTTGCCATGAATCCAAGTAGGCGCCCTGCCTCGGCCGCTCCAGCTCGCGCCGGTCTTCGGATCGCGGTACTTGGCCGGCAGCGGCTCCTTTTTCACCTTGGGCGGGCGACCACGACGGCGATGCTCGGCAAACCCGAGATCGGCTGCCGACAGGCCAAACTCGGCAATCTTTTGTCGAATATCGGCAATGACATCGCCCATTTCAGCACGCCTCACCTCGTCTGCCTGCTCCTGCAGCTTCGCGATTTGGGCCTTGAGATCTGCATATTGGGACATCGTGGTCTCCCTAGTCAAAATGTTGTGAACCCGCGCAATAGTCGGATCGCACACAACCTGCAATGCTCAATTCACTTGTAGCCAGCAGGCAATCGTATGATTAATTAGACAGAAAGCAAACACCGTGGGAAACGCCACATTCTGAATCAAATATTCGTTTTTCTCATCCGGTAATTCACCAATACGGCATATCCCTGTGTTTATTTTGCAACGCCTAGAAGAAAGAAAGCAAATTTGCATTCGATGCGAACGAGACGTGTTGATTACAGTCCATGACACTTGGTATTCGATATCAATTTGCAGGACGATATCCAATGCTCAAAGGCGATCGCTCAGTGCGGCGATGCAGGCGGAATCGACACGCATGGAATTGCCCTCAGCTCGGGCATCCCGGCCGCTGCGGCCGCCTTCTGATATTTGCTGAGCAAAAGCCAAAGCGGCATCGATTGCCGCCGGCAATAGCGAGCTTGTCTCGCTCAGGACGCGAATTCAGCAGGAATCGAGAAAAGCTTGCGCAACTGGT
>NZ_DATJJF010000076.1:0-22868 GCF_035492435.1 Trinickia sp. | reverse complement strand
CTCGGCGCGTGAACGGCAGTATGTGCCGGGACGAAAGAAAGATCGAACAGGGAGCATCAAGATGCTGAGCAGGTGGTCGATTCGCACCACGCTCACCGCCATGGGGGCCGTGTTCGTCGCGCTGACGCTCGCGGTCGGCGCCCTGGGGCTCACGGCGCTATCGAGCGCCGGCCGGGTCGTGGATACGCTCGCGGGCGACGATTTGCCGGCGATTCACGCGCTCGACGACGCGGGCTCGTACCTGCTGCGCACGCGCATTTCGCTCGACCGCTATCGCGCGCTGACCGAGTCGAACAATCTCGACGAGGCGAAGAAGGTACTCGATCGTTCGCAAGTGCTGCTCAACAAGGCGAACGAAGCCTGGCAGGCCTTCCAGAGCGAGCCGAAGCAAGGCGTCGATGCCGCCCTCGTCACCGAGATCACCGCGCGCTACGCGACGCTGTTGCATGACGGCGTCGAGCCCGAATTCGCGGCCGTTCGTGCGGGCGACATGGCCGGCTACCACGCGCTCGCCGATACGAAGATCAGTCCGATGTTCGTCGCGTTCGGCGATGCGGCCGATCACATGCTGAAGGCATTGCGGGATCGCGCCGAAGAGCAGCGCGTGCAGTCGGCGTCGAATATTTCGATGATGAACGTGCTGATCGTCGGGGCGCTCGTGCTCTCCGTCGTGCTGATGGTGGCGATCCGCTTCGTGCTGCGTGGTCTGATCGTTCAGCCGCTCGACGATGCGATTTCGCACTTCGGCCGCATTGCCGACGGCGACCTCACGCGCACGATCGAAGCGAAAGGGAAAAACGAAATCGGCCGGCTCTTCGATGGCGTGCGGCAGATGCAGGGCAGCATGGTGACGATGGTCAAGGCGATTCACGGCGGCACGGAATCGATCGATGTCGGAGCGCGCGAAATTGCGATGGGCAACACCGATCTGTCGCAGCGCACCGAAGAGCAGGCGTCGTCGCTGCAGCAGACGGCGTCCAGCATGGAGCAGTTGACGGGCACCGTGCGCCAGAACACCGAGAACGCGCGCCAGGCGAGCCAGCTCGCGGTCAATGCGTCGGATATCGCGATGCGCGGCGGCGAAGTCGTGAGCGAGGTCGTGACGACGATGCAGGATATCGCGACGAGCTCGAACAAGGTCGTCGACATCATCGGCGTCATCGAAGGCATCGCATTCCAGACCAACATCCTCGCGCTGAACGCGGCCGTGGAAGCGGCCCGTGCCGGCGAGCAGGGACGCGGCTTCGCCGTGGTGGCGGGCGAAGTGCGCAGCCTCGCGCAGCGCAGCGCGGCGGCAGCGAAGGAAATCAAGGCGTTGATCGGCGATTCGGCCGACAAGGTGGCTAGCGGCTCCGCGCTCGTGGGACGTGCCGGCACGACGATGGACGAGATCGTGCAGGCCGTGCGGCGCGTGACCGACATCATGGGTGAAATCAGTGCCGCGTCGGAAGAGCAATCGACCGGTATCGAAGGCGTCAATCGCGCGCTGGCTCAAATGGACGACGTGACGCAGCAAAACGCGGCGCTCGTCGAGGAGGCTGCGGCCGCGGCCGCATCGCTCGAAGAGCAGACGCGGCAACTGAAGACGGTGGTTGGACGTTGGCAGGTTCAGGGCTCTCATGTGTCGGCTGCCGCGGCGAAGCCTGCCGCCGTTGCGGCGAGCAAACCGGTCAGCGCGCCGGCGGCCCGCTCGATGGATCGATCGAGCGCGAAGCCGGTCGCCAAGGCCCCCGCAGCGTCGGCTCCGAAGGCCGTTCGCGCTGCCGCGCCGGTGGCACATGAAGCTGCCGCGCCGAGCCGGATCGCCGCGACGGGCGAGAAGCGCGCCGCCGCACCGGCCGTTGCCACGGCGTCGAAGGCAAGCGTTGCACAGAAGGCAAGCGTTGCACAAAAGGCAAGCGCGGCGCCGGCCATCAAGCCTGCGCCTGCGCCCAAGCCGGCGCCGGCCGTGACGGCTGCGTCGGGCAAGTCGGACGACGACTGGGAAACGTTCTAACACCGCCGCGCGGCAACGCGCGACGGGTAGTGCAGGTAACCGAGCAACATCATGACAGCGCGCGCACCCCAACGGCCCGAGCGGGCCGAGCCAGCCGGCACAGGTCCGGCCGAGCGTACCGCGTTCGCCGATCGCGATTTCGAATTCACGTCGGCGGATTTCGCACGCATTCGCGAGCTGATCCACCGGCGCGCGGGCATTTCGTTGTCCGATCACAAGCGCGACATGGCGTACAGCCGGCTCGCGCGGCGCTTGCGAGCCCGCAACCTCGAGACGTTTCGTCAATATCTCGAGTTGCTCGAGTCGGAAAACGATCCGGCCGAGTGGGAGGCGTTCACGAACGCGCTGACGACGAACCTGACGGCATTTTTTCGTGAATCGCATCACTTCCCGATCCTGGCCGAGTTCGTGAAGCGCCGCCAGCAACCGGTGTCGATCTGGTGTTCTGCAGCCTCGACGGGCGAGGAGCCGTACTCGATCGCCATGACGCTCGTCGAGGCGCTCGGCGATTCGGCCGCGCGCCAGGCGACGATTCTCGCCACCGATCTCGATACGCAAGTCCTCGCAAAAGGCGAGGCCGGCATCTATTCGCTCGAGCAGGTCAAGGCGCTCTCGCAGGAGCGCCTGAAGCGCTTTTTTCTGAAGGGTACCGGGCCGCACGCGGGGCTCGTCAAGGTACGCCCGGAGCTGCGCGCGATGATCCGCTTTCAGCAGCTCAATCTCACGGATGCGGACTACGGCTTGCGTACGCAATTCGACGCGATCTTTTGCCGCAACGTGATGATCTATTTCGACAAGCCGACGCAATCGCAGGTGCTTTCGCGTTTCGATCCGCTCACCAAGCCGGGCGGATTGCTGTTCGCGGGGCACTCGGAGAACTTCACCTACGTGACGCAGTCGTTCCGGCTGCGCGGCCAGACGGTCTATGAGCTCACGCGCGATGTGGCGCCCGGCACGCGTCCCCGCGCGCCTGCTCGCACTACCGCGCGCACAGGCGAGGAGGCTGAAGCATGAGCGGACTGCCCATCGCAACCAATCTGTATTTCGACAACCACTTCGAGCGGCGCGGTGTGAAGCTGCTGCCGAACGAGTTCTATACGACCGGCGAAGACATGGTGCTCGTCACCGTGCTCGGCTCGTGCGTGGCGGCCTGCATTCACGACCGCACGCTCGGCATCGGCGGCATGAACCACTTCATGTTGCCCGACGATGGCGACAATCCGGCCGCCGCGGCGTCCGACTCCATGCGCTACGGCGCGTTCGCGATGGAAGTTCTCATCAACGAACTGATCAAGATGGGCGGACGGCGCGAGCGCTTCGAGGCCAAGGTGTTCGGCGGCGCGGCGGTGCTGGCCGGGATGACGACGATCAACATCGGGGACCGCAACGCCGAGTTCGTGCGCCGCTATCTGGCGCTCGAGAACATCCGGATCGTCGCCGAGGACCTGCAGGGTCAGCATCCGCGCAAGGTCGCGTTCATGCCGGCCACGGGCCAGGCGATGGTCAAGAAATTGCGCCTGCAGCAAGAGCCGAATGTCGCCGAGCGCGAGCAGGCGCTGGCCAGGCAGGTCGCGGAAGCGCGCGCGGCGCGTCATGCGCGCGCGCGAACGAAGGAACACGCCGAGCTGTTCACATCGCCCGCCGCGGCGGGCGCAGCCAAGCCTCGCATCGAGCTTTTCGGTGCGCGGCCTGCCCCGCGCACGGAGGTTTTCGGTGCCGGCATCAGCATGAACGACAGCGCCAAGACCGTGAAGGAGGCCTAATGAATAACCCCCGCGCACATATTCGTTCGCCGCGGCAGGAGGCATGATCGCTGTGCAGAAAATCAAAGTATTGTGTGTCGACGATTCGGCGCTGATCCGCAGTCTGATGACCGAGATCATCAACAGCCAGCCCGACATGTCGGTCTGTGCAACGGCGCCGGATCCGCTCGTCGCGCGCGAGCTCATCAAGCAGCACAATCCGGATGTACTGACGCTCGATGTGGAAATGCCTCGCATGGATGGGCTCGATTTCCTCGAAAAGCTGATGCGGCTGCGGCCGATGCCGGTCGTCATGGTGTCGTCGCTGACGGAGCGCGGCTCTGAGATCACGCTGCGCGCACTCGAGCTCGGTGCCGTCGATTTCGTCACCAAGCCGAAGGTCGGCATTCGTGACGGCATGCTCGAGTACGCCGAAAAGCTCGCTGACAAGATCCGCGCGGCGTCGCGCGCACGCGTGCGTCAAAGCACCGTGGCCCGTGCGCAGGGTACTGCACCGGCGAGCCATGGGCCGCTCTTCAACAATCCGCTCGTCAGTACCGAGAAGCTGATCATCGTCGGCGCCTCGACGGGCGGCACCGAGGCCATCCGCGAACTGCTGGTGCCACTGCCGCCCGACGCGCCCGCCGTCATGATCGCGCAGCACATGCCGCCGGGCTTCACGAAGTCGTTTGCGCAGCGGCTCAACGGCTTGTGCCGGATCACGGTGAAGGAAGCCGAGCATGGCGAACGCGTGTTGCCGGGCCATGCCTATATCGCGCCGGGACATGCGCATCTGCTGCTTGCGCGCAGCGGGGCGAACTACGTGGCGCATCTCTCGGACGATCCGCCCGTCAACCGGCATCGCCCGTCGGTCGATGTGCTGTTCCGCTCGGCCGCCCAGCACGCGGGCAAGAATGCGGTGGGCGTCATCCTGACCGGCATGGGACGCGACGGCGCAGCCGGATTGTTAGACATGCGAAATGCGGGCGCATACACTCTCGCGCAAGATGAAGCGAGCTGTATCGTCTTCGGCATGCCACGCGAGGCCATCGCGCTCGGTGGGGCCGATGAAGTCGCGCCGTTGTCGGAAATGGCCCGACGCGTTATGGCGCGTCTCGCGACAATGGGCGATCGTGTGCAGCGCGTCTAGTGGAAGCGTCCGGCATCGGCTGGATAAATCGAATCTGTTGGATCAGGCAGCCGCGGCGGCTTGCGGCGTCGAATTTGGGAACTGAGGGAACGTGATGGACAAAAGCATGAAAATCCTGGTGGTGGACGACTTTCCGACAATGCGCCGGATCGTCCGCAACCTGTTGAAGGAACTCGGCTACTCGAACGTCGATGAAGCCGAAGACGGCGCGGCGGGCCTTTCGCGTCTGCGCGGCGGCGGCTACGACTTCGTGATCTCCGACTGGAACATGCCCAATCTCGATGGGCTGGCGATGCTCAAGGAGATTCGCGCAGATGCGTCGCTGTCACACCTGCCGGTGCTGATGGTGACGGCAGAGTCGAAGAAAGAAAACATCATCGCAGCGGCGCAGGCCGGTGCGAGTGGCTATGTGGTGAAACCGTTTACCGCCGCCACGCTCGACGAGAAACTCTCGAAGATTCTCGAAAAGCTGGGCAAAACCGGGAGCTGACGTGGACCAGCCGACCAACCTTCAGGCCGAGGGATTCGATGGCGCCGACTTGGTGACCGATCGAATCCTCGCGCGTATCGGCCAACTGACTCGCACGCTGCGCGATTCAATCCTCGAACTCGGGCTCGACAAGCAGGTCGAGCACGCGGCGCAATCGGTAACCGACGCACGCGAGCGTCTCGACTACGTGGCGGCAATGACCGAGAAGGCAGCCCATCGTGTGCTCGCCGCCATCGAAGTTGCCAAGCCGATGCAGGAGCGGTTGCAAGACGATG
Organism: Trinickia sp.; assembly: GCF_035492435.1. GTDB lineage: Bacteria > Pseudomonadota > Gammaproteobacteria > Burkholderiales > Burkholderiaceae > Trinickia. The sequence continues at coordinate 17,215 of NZ_DATJJF010000076.1, read as the reverse complement.
CGAAAGCGCTCGAGAGTCGCTGGTCGCAGTGGTACGACGCGCCCATCGAGCGCGAGCAGGCCCGTGCATTGCTGACCGATACGCGTGGATTTCTTGAGGGAGTGTCGGAGGCAACGGTCGCAACCAATGCGCAGTTGCTCGAAATCATGATGGCCCAGGATTTTCAGGACCTGACGGGACAGGTCATCAAGAAGATCATGGATGTCGTCTACTCGATCGAGCAGCAGCTCCTTGGCGTGCTGATCGAGAACATTGCGCCCGAGCGACGCGAGCAGTTCGCGGCGAACGCTGCAGCATTCGCGGCCGAGCCGAGCGCCGCGGTCAACAACGACTCACTGTTGAACGGGCCACAGATCAATCCGGAAGGCAAGGCCGACGTCATGCAGGATCAGCAGCAAGTCGATGATTTGCTCGCAAGTCTTGGCTTCTGATTTCGACTTTTGGCAGGGCGCATTTTTCTGACGCCGGTCATATCGTAGCAAGCAGGGCGGGCCGCTTATGCGGCGCCGCCCTTTTTTGGATGAGGTATTGCTGCGACGCAGCAATTGGTTTGCACCGCAAATAGCGTGCGCGATGGCAATCAATATGTCAGTAGCGCAGGCTGTGTTTGTAAGCTAGTTTACGAGCATCGTCGATGCGCTCAGCGGCCGCGAGCATAGTGCCATCCTTCGATTGGAGGAGCCTCCTCATGTTCATCCGTTTTCTACGCGCGGTATGGCCTGCGGCGCTCATGGCCGGCGCATGGCTCAGTGCGGCGGCCCCGGCGCACGCTGCGCTTGGCGGCAATCCCATGCCCACACCGTCCGGCGCGACGGTCAGCACGGTCACACCGGTTGCGCGTGCTGCTTCGGCGGGCGGCGCACCTTCGAGCGCTGCGGTGAATGCCAACTTTACCGTCAGGCAAACGACGCTTTCTTCCGGCACCGTCGTGCGTGAATACATCGGGCCGGACGGGACGGTCTTCGGCATTGCGTGGACAGGGCCACGCATGCCCGATCTCGCCACCTTGCTAGGCAGTTACTTTCCCCAGGCCACAAGCGCAGTCGACGCGCAGCGTGCGCAACGCGGCGGTGGCCGTGGCCCCGCGAGCGTCGAGCAGCCGGGGCTCGTCGTGCACTCGGGCGGCCACATGGGTTCCTTCGCAGGCCAGGCGTATTTGCCCCAGGCACTACCGTCGAATGTGACAGGCAGTGACATTCAATGAGGGTGCTTGACACGACGGGAGAACGAACGTGCGATCAAAAAATGCACTCCTGCGCGCGTTGGGCGCATTTGGCCTCGCCCTGGGCACGGCGTGGGTGCCCGGTTGCGGTGGCGGCGGTGGAGACAACAATGTGTCCAGCGCCCAGGTTCCGAATATGCCGGCTAATCAGGTGGTGGTCGCGGTCGCGTCGGGGCTGCAGGGTGTGCCCAACCTGCCGACGGTCAGTGTGACCGTTTGCGCGCCGGGCACCGCCACTTGCCAGACGATCGACAATATCCAAGTGGATACGATGTCGTTCGGCTTGCGGCTTGTTGGCACGGCGGCCTCGCAGGTGCTCAGCACGCTTCCTGTCCAGACGGACGGCAGCGGGCATCAAATCGCGGAATGCGCCATCTTCGCCGACGGCTTTACCTGGGGCACCATACGTACCGCCGATGTCCGGATCGGCGGTGAGTCAGCGAGCAGCGTGCCCATCAATATCCTCGGGGATATGTCTCTGCCCCCGCCTGCCAGTTGTACCCAAAACGCGCCTGGTGGCGCAGAGAATTCGGTGAGCGCACTTGGCGTGAACGGCATCCTGGGCGTCGGCGTGACGCCTTACGACTGCGGCTCTTTGTGCGCGATGTCCGCGGCCGATAGCAGCTACTACGCGTGCTCGGGCAGCGCTTGCACGCAAACCGCGCAGCCACTCGCAAGCCAAGTGACCAATCCGGTGGCGAAATTCGCGGTCGACAACAACGGCGTGATTCTGGCCATGCCGGGCGTCGGTCAGGGTGGGGCAGTGTCTGTGTCGGGCACCTTGACGTTCGGAATCGGCACGCAGTCGAACAACGCGGTGCAGGGGGCGCAGACGTTCGGGACAAACGCGCACGGCGATATCAGCAGCACCAACTTCAGCGGCACCGTGAATTCGGGATTAGCTTTCTTCGATTCCGGCTCCAACGGGTACTTCTTCAATGATTCATCGCTGGTGATCTGTCCGTCGCCAGCCAACGGCTTTTTTTGCCCGCAAACGACGACAAGCCGCGTAGCGACCGTCTCGAGCGCGTCTGCCCCGGTGGCTTCGACGACGGTCACGATGACCATCGCCAATGCGAATAGTCTTTTTAGCGGAGCCGCTACGGCCAACTTCGCATTCAGCAACTTGGCGGGCCCTTTTGGATTGCCGAATTTCGTCGACTTCGGCATGCCGTTCTTTTACGGTCGCACAGTCTACTTCGGCTATGACCGGCAGCCACTGGGCGGCACGCAAACGCCTTACGTCGCGTTCTAGGGCTTTCGGCCGATAGAATATTTCAAAAAGCTTTCTATTTTGGGTGGCCAGCTGGCCACCCTTTTTGCATCTGGGCGACCGCTTTATCGTTGCGGCCACTGCGGCTTACGCTTGCCTGATCCCCCGAATTACAGCCGTTTCCCTGTCTTTATCCGCCAATCGTCAATTGACGCCAGCGGGAATAATCGCTGTCAGTGAAAAGCGGCATTGAGCCGCGACCCCGAGCGGAGAAGCTTTGTGGCAGAGGACAGCGATCTCGAGAAGACCGAGTCAGCCACTCCCCGGCGTCTGGAAAAGGCGCGCGAGGAGGGCCAGGTCGCGCGCTCGCGGGAGTTCACATCGTTTGCCCTGCTCTCTGCCGGCTTCCTCGGGGCGTGGGGGCTTTCGGGGCAGATTGCCCAGCATTTGCAGGCCATGCTGCGCGGGACGTTGACGTTCAACCATGCGTATGTCGCCGACAGTAGCCGAATGCTGATCACCGCGGGCGCAGCCGGCCATGAAGGGCTCCTCGCCGTCGCACCCCTCTTGGCACTCACGGTCGGAGCCGCGCTCTTCGCGCCCATGGCCCTTGGCGGCTGGCTCTTTTCGCCCAATGCGTTGCGCTTCGACGTCGCGCGGGTCAGTCCTGTGAGCGGCATCGGCCGCATGTTCTCGTCGAACGGCCCGATACAGCTGGGTCTATCGCTCGTCAAGACACTCGTCGTTGGGGGTATCGGCGGTCTGGCCGTCTGGCACCATCAAACGGAAATTCTTGCGCTGCCGGACGAGCCGGTGTCGCGTGCGCTTGTGCACGGGCTCTCGATCATGGCCGTTTGCTGTGCGACGACCGTCGCCGGCATGTTCGTCATTGCGGCCATCGACGTGCCCTATCAGCTCTGGAACTTCCACAAGAAGCTGCGCATGACGAAAGAGGAGGTCAAGCGCGAGCATCGCGAGAATGAGGGCGACCCCCACGTCAAAGGCCGCATTCGCCAGCAGCAGCGCGCCATGGCGCGTCGCCGCATGATGGCTGCCGTGCCGAAAGCCGACGTCGTCGTGACGAACCCGACTCACTATGCCGTGGCGCTCCAGTATTCGGATGGCGAGATGCGCGCGCCGAAGGTCGTCGCCAAGGGCGTGAACCTCGTCGCCGCGCGCATTCGCGCCTTGGCGGACGAACACAATGTTCCGCTGCTCGAGGCGCCGCCGCTCGCGCGCGCCCTTTACCACAACGTCGAGCTCAATCGGGAGATTCCGGCCACGCTCTATAACGCCGTGGCGGAAGTGCTCGCGTGGGTGTTTCAGCTGCAACGGTTCCGGCGCGAAGGCGGCGATGTGCCCGCCGCGCCAAGTGAGCTCGATGTGCCGGCCGATATGGACAAAGGGCCGATTTCGGATGATGACGTGCGAGAAGAAGAGGAAGAGGCGCTGACGCAGCGCGAGGCAGGCGCTGCGCGCGGCGACTCGGGTAACGGAGCATCGGCATGAACGCGCGCGTGCAAAGCCTTTTCGGCAAAGGGCCGCAGATGCTGGTCGATGCCAATCTGCGCAAGCTCGCGGGGCCGGTCCTCATCTGCATGATCCTCGGCATGATGATCCTGCCGTTGCCGCCGTTTTTGCTGGATCTGCTGTTCACGTTCAACATTGCTTTATCGGTGATGGTGCTGCTCGTCAGTATGTATACGACGAAGCCGCTGGATTTCGCCGCGTTCCCGAGCGTGCTGCTGTTCTCGACGCTCTTGCGCTTGTCGCTGAACGTCGCTTCCACCCGTATCGTGCTGCTCGAAGGTCACACGGGGCCGGCCGCAGCGGGGCGCGTCATCGAATCGTTCGGCCACTTCCTGGTTGGCGGCAATTTCGCTGTGGGCATCGTCGTGTTCGCGATCCTCATGGTCATCAACTTCATGGTGATCACGAAGGGCGCGGGACGTATCGCCGAAGTGGCCGCTCGCTTCACGCTCGATGCGATGCCGGGCAAGCAGATGGCCATCGACGCCGACCTCAACGCGGGCCTCATCAACGAAGAGGGCGCAAGGAAACGCCGGCTCGCCGTCTCGCAGGAAGCCGAGTTCTACGGTGCGATGGACGGCGCTTCGAAGTTCGTACGCGGCGACGCGATCGCGGGCCTCATCATCATGTTCGTCAACGTGGTGGGCGGGCTCATCGTCGGCGTTGCCCAGCACGGGATGGATTTCGCATCGGCAGGCAAGACGTACACGCTTTTGACGATTGGCGATGGCCTCGTGGCTCAGATTCCGTCGCTCATCATCTCGACAGCGGCCGGCGTCATCGTGTCGCGCGTGGCCACCGACGAGGACATCGGCACGCAGCTGACCGGCCAGCTTTTCGCGAACCCGCGCGCGCTGATGATCACGGGTGCGATCATCGTTCTCCTGGGGCTGATCCCCGGCATGCCGCACTTCGCCTTCCTGTTGCTCGGCGGTGGCGCGATCCAGGGCGCACGTGTGATGAAAAATCGTGCCAAGACAGCCAACTCGAGCGCCGCGCTCGTCGATTCGGCGGCGCCCGTCGCTACGCCGGTAGAGAACAACGAGGCAAGCTGGGACGATGTGACGCTCATCGACACGCTCGGTCTCGAGGTCGGCTATCGGCTCATTCCGCTCGTCGACAAGAACGCCGACGGCGAGTTGCTCAAGCGCATCAAGAGCATTCGCAAGAAGTTCGCTCAGGAAATCGGCTTCTTGCCGCCCGTCATCCATATTCGCGACAACCTCGAGCTGCGTCCGAACGCTTACCGGATCGCCTTGAAAGGTGTCGAGGTGGGCGTTGGCGAGGCTTATCCGGGCCAGTGGCTGGCGATCAACCCAGGCCAGGTCTCGGCCGCGCTGCCAGGGACGCCGACGAAAGATCCGGCCTTCGGGTTGCCGGCCGTCTGGATCGATACCAACCTGCGCGAGCAGGCCCAGGTCTACGGCTACACCGTCGTCGACGCCAGCACCGTGGTCGCGACGCACCTCAATCACCTCGTCGTCCAGCATGCCGCCGAGCTGCTGGGCCGGCAGGAAGTGCAGGCGCTCATCGCGCGCATCGGCAAAGATGCCCCGACGCTCATCGAGGACATCGTGCCCAAGACCTTCTCGTTTTCGACACTGCAAAAGGTGCTGCAGAACCTGCTCGAGGAAGGCGTGCCGATTCGCGACATGCGCACGATTCTCGAGGCGCTCTGCGAGCAGGCGGGCAAGCTCTCGGACGCTTTCGATCTGACCGCCGCCGTGCGCCTCGCGCTCGGCCGGGCGATCACGCAGCAGTGGTACCCAGGCAACGGCGAAATGCAGGTCATGGGGCTCGATTCGAACCTCGAGCGCGTGCTGTCGCAGGTGCTGACGACCGGCACCAATCCCGGTCTCGAGCCGGGGCTCGCCAACACGCTGCTGATGGAGACGCAGCGCGCCATTGGCCGCCAACAGCAAACCGGCCTGCCGGCGGTGCTGCTGGTGCAGCACGCGCTGCGCGCGATGCTTGCGCGTTTCCTGCGTCGCAGCCTGCCGCAATTGAAGGTGCTCTCGTATGCCGAAGTGCCCGAGACGCGCACGATCAAAGTGGTTAACCTCATCGGGGGTCAAGCTTGAACATTCGCAAATTCATCGGCGCGACGAGTCGTGACGCGCTGCGCCTCGTACGGGAGGCCCTCGGTGCCGATGCGGTGGTGCTTTCGAACCGGACTAACGATGACGGCAGTGTGGAGATCGTGGCGCTCGCCGATACGGACCTCGCCGCCATTGCACCGGCTGCCGGCGACGGCGCAGGGGAAGGCAGCGCCGTCGCGCGCGGCACCTACGCTGGCCTGGACCCATACAACGACGCTGCCCCGCTGACATTGCCGGCGCCCACGGCAACGCCTGCCGCGCCGGCACCGCGCGTCATGGCGGCGAACCCTTACGCGAACGGCATGCCGGACGTCTTTTCGGCGGTCTTCGGGGCGAGCCCCGAGGTCGGTGCGGTGAACTCGGATGGCACGCACGTCGCCGGTGCAACGGACGCCGCTTCGTTCGCCATGGCCGCTTCTACCTTGGGCAAATCGCAGCGCGAGCCGCGCGCCATGGGGAGCGACGCGAACGCCACGGCGGCGCGAGTCTCCGCCGCAGCGCCTCGCGCGCCGCAACCGACGCCGACCATCGTCGATTCTCACCCTTGGCTCATCGACCATGCGCAACGGGTGGCGGCGCAGCAACGGCGCGCGGCTCACTCGGCAAGCCCGACAAAGTCGCACGCGCTGACGCCGTCGGCGGCGGCTGCCATGGGCCTTGGGGCGGCCGGCAAGATTTTGACGCCCGAGGAGATCGCGGCCGCCCAAGTGCCCGACTGGGCGCAAGAGGCCGCGGAGGTGGCGGCACGCCGCGCCGCACCGCGCATCGCACCGGCTTTCGACGGGCTCGGTGCATCGGCCAAGGATGTGGCCGATGGCGCGGCAGCGGTGGCCGACGCGGTGCGCGCACGCATCGAGCAGGTGGTCAGCGAGACCGTGATGAGCGAACTCTCATCGCTGCGCGGCATGATGGAAGAGCAGTTCGCCGGACTCTTGTGGGGCGAGCGGCAGCGCCGCAGCCCGGTGCAAAGCTCGCTCACCAAGCAGCTTTTCGCGGCCGGCTTTTCGGCGCAGCTCGTCAAGATGATGGTCGACAACATGCCGGCCTCTCTCGAGAATGCTGACGCCGGCATGGATTGGGTTCAATCCGTACTCGCTGCCAATCTGCCTGTCCTCGAGAATGAGGACGAGCTGATGGAGCGCGGCGGTGTATTTGCGCTGATGGGGCCGACTGGCGTCGGCAAGACGACGACGACGGCCAAGCTTGCCGCGCGCTGCGTGATGCGCTTCGGCGCGAGCAAGGTGGCGCTCCTGACGACCGACAGCTACCGGATCGGCGGCCACGAACAGTTGCGAATTTTTGGCAAGATCCTCGGCGTGTCCGTCCATGCGGTGAAGGACACGGCTGATCTTCAGCTCGCGCTGACCGAACTGCGCAACAAGCACATCGTGTTGATCGACACGATCGGCATGAGTCAGCGCGACCGCACCGTTTCCGATCAGATTGCGATGCTGTGCGGCGCCGGACAGCCGGTGCAACGCCTCTTGTTGCTCAACGCGACAAGCCATGGCGACACGCTCAACGAGGTCGTGCAGGCCTACCGCAGTGCGCAAGGGCAGACGGAGCTCGCAGGCTGCATCCTGACGAAGCTCGACGAAGCGACGAATCTCGGCGGCGTGCTCGACACGGTGATGCGCTACAAGCTGCCGGTCCATTACGTATCGACGGGGCAGAAAGTCCCGGAAAATCTTTACGTGGCCACGAGCCGATTCTTGATCAAGAGCGCATTTTGCATTCCGCGCGAGGGCTCCCCGTTCGTTCCGCACGACGACGACATTCCCGCATTGCTGTCGGCGCTCTCCAGCCGTTCCAACGCTGACCTGCATGAGGTTCGATTTGGATAAAGCCGTCACCGATCAAGCCGAGGGGTTGCGGCGGCTGCTCGTCAAGAGCGGCTCGCGTGTCGTCGCCGTCACGGGCGGGCCGATCGGTGTCGGTTGCACGTCGACGGTCGTCAATCTCGCTGCGGCGCTGGCCAGCTTCGGTAAAGATGTGCTTGTCATCGACGAATGCCTCGGCAGGAACTCCGTGTCGGCGATGGTGGGAGGCGTAGGCAGCGCGGGCAGCGTGCGCGCGTTGCTCGCGGGCGAGATCGGGCTCGATCAGGCTGCTCCGCGCCACGAGCTCGGCTTTTCGGTGCTGGCCGCCTCGCATGAGAACTGCGCGGGCTACAGCGCCGCCGAACTCGGCGTGATGCTCACTGGCCCGGCCGACGTCGTACTCATCGATGCCCGGCTCGAGCGCAACGGGGCGCTTTCGCTGCTCGCCGCACAGGCACACGACGTCATGGTTGTGACACGCGTGGCCGCGCAGGCCATTACCGAGGCGTATGTCGCTATGAAACGTTTGCACTACGCGCATGCCATCGCGCAGTTTCGCGTGCTCATCAATCGCGTGTCCAGGCAGGCCGATGCCCACACGGCGTTTGAGAACCTGGCCGAGGTGGCCGGCCGATATCTGATGCTCTCCATCGCTCCTGCGGGCTGCGTTGCGGCTGACCCGCTGATGGAGCGTTCGCTCGAGCTTGGCCGGTGCATCGTCGATGCATTTCCGTCGGCGAGTGCTGCACGCGATTACCGGCGTGTTGCCGCCGAAATGCTGTATTGGCCGATGCGCGCGGCGACGTTGCCGCGCAGATCGGCGCTCGTCGGCGCGGGCAGGGCCGCGTCGACACCTCAGCACGCTTGAAACGCAGAGGACAAAGAAGAAGGAGCCCTCGATGTACAACGCTCAAGGGAAGATGTCCCAGTCGGACGTGTTGACTCGCTATGCGCCGCTCGTGCGGCGGCTTGGGCTGCAGCTCGTCGCGAAGATGCCGGCGAGCGTCGATCTCGACGATCTGATTCAGGCGGGCATGATCGGGTTGCTCGATGCGGCGAGCCGCTACAAGGAAGACCAGGGCGCTCAGTTCGAAACCTACGCGAGCCAGCGCATTCGTGGCGCCATGCTCGACGAGCTGCGCAACAACGATTGGCTGCCGCGCAGTTTGCGCAAGACTTCGCGCGAAGTCGAATCGGCCGTGCACCAGGTGGAGCAGCGGCTCGGGCGCTCGGCGAGCGAAACCGAGGTCGCCGAGCACATGGAGCTAACGCTCGATGCCTATCAGTCCATGCTGCAGGATTTGCACGGCAGCCAGCTCGTCTATTACGAAGACTTCGATCGCGCGGCCGACGACGAGCCGTTTCTCGACCGCTACTGCGTCGATCACACGGACCCGCTCTCCGCGCTGCTCGACGACAGCCTGCGCTCGGCGCTCGTGGAGGCGATCGAGCGCCTGCCGGAGCGCGAGAAGCTGTTGATGGCGCTCTATTACGAGCGCGGCATGAACCTGCGTGAGATCGGAGCCGTGATGGAAGTGAGCGAGTCGCGCGTGTGCCAGTTGCATAGCCAGGCCGTCGCACGCCTGCGTGCACGGCTTCGCGAGATGGCTTGGGCGACTGTCGATTGACGGTGGCGATGCGGCGTGACTGAGTCGTGATGCCCGTGGGCGCGTTGTCCCTCGCTGCTGGCGATGGGGCGCATGGGCGGATTTGTTTCGATTTGAGCGCTCGCGCCGTCGATCGCGCGATGGCCAGGGCGCTTACTGTTCGCCGACGTGTCGTTTCGTCATGGCCTTGACGGCGGGCTGTGTCAGTCGGCCAATGGCGTGTGGCCAGCGGCGGGCCGTCGATTCGACGGCGCCCCCGACTGAATGCTCTCAAACGGCGGCCATCCGGCCATCCGGGCCATAGACGCCCGCCGCGCCGCGTGATGATGTCCCGCGCAGGACCGAGAGCGCCCTTTCGTTGTAGTTCATGCGCACGCGGATCATCATGCCGTTTCTCAGATTCGCGCGACGCGCGCGATCAACCACACCCTGCAACAGCTTCCATTGCTTGGCAAGGCGAGCATCGTCGGCGCACGCGAGGTCCATGCCTTTCCAGCCGGACGGCAAGCCCAAGGCGCGCAGTTGCGCATCGCGCTCTTTTTCGAGTGAAGCGAGCTTCTCGGTCAGCTCCGTCTTCTTTTCGATGATGGGGGGCAGCGTCTCCATGGGGGAGACCGCCGCAAGGGCCTTTTCTTCGTAAGCCAAAAGCGAGGTGAACGCTTCAAGCGTCGCGTGTTCCTCGATTAGCGTATTGAGCAGGACGTCTTTCATCGAATGTGCCAAAACGCGAAGCTCGCAAGTCGATGCGAGCTTCAGTGATCAACAAGACCGGCCGCCGAGAAGTCCCCGAGAGGCACCGATAGGCTTGTGCGTCAGCTGCCGGGCGGTTACGGTTTCTGCAACAGATTGCGCGCGGTTTCCAAAATGCCGTCTGCGATTTTGCCGGTGTCGATCGAAAGCGTGCCGTTTTTGATCGCTTGTTTGATCGACTCCACCTGGGCGACGTCGATGTCCGCGGCGCCTGTTGCGGCGAGCGAGCGCATCTGCGACGACAATCCCGACAAACTCACGTTGGCATCCCCGTTCGATTGGGCTGCGCTTTGCGCGTTACCGGCCGCGCCACCCGCGGCGGGGCCGCCCGCGGCTGCGGCGGTATCGCCTTGGCGCGCGCTCTGCGCGGCGCTTTTCGGCGACGACAAGCTGGAGCTGTTGGTGGAGTCGACTTTCACGATTGGCTTCCCGAGTATTTCGCTTTGAGTGTGATATCGGCACACTACACTCGAACTTTAGCGCAATCGTCACCCTCGGCGAACCGTTGCGCCGATGGCCGAATCTCCTCCCGCTTTCCGGCGTGTCGCCGGCCGTCTCAAGCGAGGCTTACGCGCTCCTTTCGACCTGCCGACCGCCTTTTTCGCTCGGCTTGCCTTCGTGCCGGCCAGGCCCTCACATCGGGATCTGGACGGTCGAGCCGTCCTTGACGATGCCCGAGATGATCTGCCCGCCCGGCGTCTTGACCCGCACCTGCTGGCCCGGCGTCGCATTGTTCATAACGCTTCCTTCAGACGAAATCGTGAATCCCTGGCCGACGGCCACGACGCGCACTGTCTGTCCGATCGTGACCGAGGTCGCGCTCTTGAGCATGTCCTGCCGCAGCGGCATACCCGCGCTGATGCGTTCGAGCGCCACCGCACCAACCGCCTGTGACGCATCGGTGATGATCGCGCGCGGCAGATTGGCGAGGTCGCCTTCACGCGTCGTCAGATCGGCCACGGTGAGCACCGTGCCGGGCTCGATCTGGCGAGCCGCGAGGTAGTACGGCGCTTCCAACGAGACGCGAGCTTGCAGGTAGAGCGTCCACGGACGCGCGCCAGCGCAGCGCACGCCGACCGTCGTGCGACCCCAAAGGGGCGCGCCTGGCGGCATGAACGGAGCGAGCGTCGTGCAGGCGGCTAGCCCACGGGCGAACGCAGGCGCCACGGTGGCGGTAACTTTGCCCGGCAAGCCGACCGTTTGCTGCTGCAAAAAGGCGAGCGCGGCGCGGCGTATCGATTCTCCATCCTGCTGGCCGGCGGGCGCGGCATCCGGTGCGCTCGCCGTCAAAGCGGTCGACTGCACCGGTGCGGATGAGGGCGAGGGCGGGTGTGCCGCCGGCGCCGCGCCCCATGTGGGCTGGTCCGATGCAGCGCGTTGCAGGGCACCTTTTGCGTCCAGGCGAGGCGGCTCTCCGCGGTTGGCGAGCGGATCGATGTTGAGGGCGGCGCTGCCGACACCAGTCGGCCGGTCGACGACGACCGGCTGCGCTGGCCTCGTCGGGCGGGGCTCCGGCGTCACCACGACGGGCGTGACGCGCTGCTGTGCCGCTTGGAGCGTTTCGCGCTGAAGCTGAAGTGCGGCGCTAGCGGGGGCCGGTGTACGAGGCGGCACGCGCTCGCCAGGCCCGGGGATCGTGATTATTCCGGTGCCCGCTGTGCCGGGTGCATTGCTCGAGGCCGACGCGCCGTGCTCGCCGTTCCCCGGGATCGTGATCATGCCGCCAGCATCTGTCCCGGGAGTGCCGTTCGACGCCGAGGAGGCGCTGCGTTCGCCGGGACCCGGAATATAGATTTGACCGCCATTCGCCTGGGCCACGGCCGGCGCTGGTAGCACGCAGGCAAGGAGCGCGCAGCAGGCCGCCGCCCACGCGCCCACGCGCCGCATGCCCGGCAGGCAGCGCCCGGCGCGAAAAGCGGCCCAGTACGGAAGCGGCGGCAGCGGCGACATGCGTTTGGTTCTCCTGCGGGTGGGCCCCCTTGGCAGGACCCCTCAATGGCCCACGCATTCTAGGAGCCCACCGGATCACGCAAACGTTGAATAGAGGGCTGCTTCCCCGGTTATTCGTCCGATTGCCGCTTGCGGGCCGCCCCTAATATGCATCCCATGTGAAAAGGTCTTCCCGGCCCAAGAAGAACACCGGCGCGGGGAGAGGTCAATCGGCTGACCATGCCGGGCAACGCCTGGCAACGGAGAAACGCTCGATGCTGGACAAACTCGATGCCGAGTTCGCGTTCAATCGCGAAGCGCTCGGTGTGCGTGCCTATCGGCAGGAACTGTTGTCGTCGAATATCGCTAATGCCGATACGCCGGGCTACCGCGCGCGCGACGTCGATTTCGCCTCGTCGCTTGCTGGCGCGTTGCAGAAATCGGCGGGGGCGCCGAATGGCGCCTCGAACAGCGCGCCGTTGGCGATGGCTCAGCCTGTCGGCGTCGCGATGGGGATGTCGATGGCCGCGACGGAACCCGGACACATGGCCGGCACGGCGCGGCTCACTCCGGTGGGCGGTCAGGCGGAAAACTACGGTCAATTGATGTACCGCAATCCGACGCAGCCCGCGCTCGACGGCAACACCGTCGATCTCGACACAGAGCGTGTGCAGTTCGCCGACAACTCGCTGCACTACGAAGCAGGGGTGACGGTGGTGTCGCAGCAGGTCAAGGGGTTGCTCTCGGCGATCACTTCGGGCAATTGAGCCCGCGCCGCGACCGATTCGCTCAAAAACGCTACGGGGTTCGTACCACAGGTTGCAAGGAGGCCATGCCGCCATGTCATTGATGAGCATCTTCACCGTCGCGGGTTCGGCGATGTCCGCCGAATCCGAGCGGCTCAACGTCACCGCGTCGAATCTCGCGAACGCGGACAGCGCCACGGGCCCCGACGGCCAACCCTACCGCGCCAAGCAAGTCGTCTTCGCGGTCAAGCCGGTCGGTGGCCAGGCGACGGCCTCGGGGCAACAGATCGGCGGCGTGCAGGTCACGAACGTCATCGACGATCCCACGCCGATGAAGACCAGCTACGACCCGAGCAACCCGGCGGCGGACGCCAATGGCTACGTGACCATGCCGAACGTCGACCCGGTGCAGGAAATGGTGAACATGATCTCGGCCTCGCGCTCGTATCAGGCGAACATCGAGACATTGAACACCGCCAAGAACCTGATGTTGAAAACGCTGACGATCGGCAGCTGAGGAACGACAACATGACTACTACCGGCGTTGCAACGAAAGCGCTGAACGCGCTCAACGGCACCTCGAGCAGCGCGACGTCGAGCAGCGCTTCGTCGACCTCGGCATCCGATCTTGAATCGACCTTCCTGCAACTGCTCGTTGCACAGATGCAGAACCAGGATCCGACGAGCCCGATGGACAGCTCGCAGATGGTCTCGCAGCTCGCGCAGATCAACACGGTATCGGGTATCAGCCAGCTGAATACCTCGCTGACCTCGCTCGCCTCGCAGCTTACCGCCTCTCAACAGCAGCAAAACACGCAATTGATCGGCCAGAACGTGCTTGTCCAAGGCAATTCGGCCACGGTCTCGGGCGGAAAGTCGTCGGGCTTCGGTCTTGCCCTGAGTTCGGCTGCCTCCAATGTGACGGTGACGATTACGAACTCGAGTGGCGCCGTGGTGGACACGATGAATCTCGGCGCGCAATCGGCCGGCATCATTCCGGTCTCGTGGACGCCGACGGATTCGTCCGGCAACACGCTGCCAGACGGCACCTACACGGTTTCGGCCGTGGCGACGAGCTCGGGCGGCACACAAAGCGACCCCACGACGCTCAGCAGCGAGATGGTCACGGGCATGGTCCCGAATAGCTCATACTTGTTGCTCCAAAACGGCTCGGCCGTCGACACATCGAGCATCGCTGCGATTCTTTAATCACACGTCAACACTTGAATTCCTGAACGGAGACCAGCAGTGGGCTACGAGCAAGGCTTGAGCGGATTGTCCGCGGCGTCGAGCGACCTCGACGTAATCGGCAACAACATCGCGAACGCGAACACCGTCGGCTTCAAGGGGAGCACGGCCCAGTTCGCTGACCTCTATGCGAACTCGGTCGCTACCTCGGTCAACGACCAGATCGGCATCGGCACCCAGCTTTCCGAAGTTCAGCAGGACTTCTCACAGGGCACGATCGAAACCACGGGGCAGGCACTCGACGTGGCGATCAACGGCTCCGGCTTCTTCCAGATGTCGAACAACGGCGCGCTGACGTACTCGCGCAACGGCGTGTTCCAGACGAACAACCAAGGCTATATCGTCAACGCCGAAGGTTTGAATCTGATGGGCTATGCGGCCAATGCGAACGGCGTCATCAACACGGCTGCCACCGTGCCGCTCAAAATTCCGACGACCAACATCGCGCCGATGGCGACGCAAAATATCGCGGCGCAGTTGAACCTGGACTCGATGGACGCGATGCCCACCATCACGCCGTTCTCGGAGACGAACCCGCAGAGCTACAACTACTCGACATCGGTTCAGACGTACGATTCGCTCGGCGGCACTGAGCAAGTCAACATGTACTTCGCGAAGACGGGCACGAACACGTGGAACGTCTATGCCGGCACAACCGGTAACGCGACGATGGTCGGTACGGTCGACTTCAGCACAGCGGGCGCTCTGACGACTACAACGCCCAATGCGCCCGCGACGTCTGCCGGCAACGGGTACCTGACGTTCAACATCAACACCACGGACGGCAGCGGAACGCCGCAACCGCTCACGCTGAACCTGACTGGCACGACGCAGTACGGCTCCGCGGACGGTGTCAACAACCTCACGCAAGACGGCTATGCGAGCGGTGAGTTGAGCAACTATTCGATTGGCGCCGACGGCACACTCACCGGCAGCTATACGAACGGCATGACACAGGTGCTCGGCCAGGTCGCGCTCGCCAACTTCAACGATCCCAACGGTCTTACCGACCTGGGCGGTAACGAATACGGCGAAACAACGGCCTCGGGCGTGCCGCAGGTTTCGGCACCCGGCACCACGAATCACGGCACGCTGCAGGGCGGCGCAGTTGAAGAGTCGAACGTCGACCTGACGAACCAGCTCGTCGATCTGATCACCGCGCAGCGCAACTATCAAGCGAACGCGCAGACGATCAAGACGCAGCAGACGGTCGATCAGACGCTCATGAACCTGTGACGACTGACGCTTCGAGCGCGGCCGCGCGCCATTCGCGCGGCTTTTTCAATGCAACGGACGCAGGCGAGCCATGGACCGACTGATCTACACCGCAATGACGGGCGCGAGCCAAGCGCTCGAGCAGCAGGACGTCGTCGCCAACAACTTGGCGAACGCTTCGACGACGGGTTTTCGCGCCCAACTGGCCGCGTTTCGCTCGGCGCCGCTCGAGTTCGGCGACGGATCGACGATCAACAACGACACGACGCGCACGTTCGTGCTCTCGTCGACACCCGGCGCGGACTTCACGCCGGGGACGATTTCGCAAACGGGCAATCCGCTCGACGTGGCCATTCAGGGCAATGGCTGGCTCGCGGTGCAGACGGCCGACGGCAACGAGGCGTACACGCGCGCCGGCAATCTGCACGTCGACCAGAACGGCCAGCTTGTGACGGCCAGCAATTTGCAAGTGATCGGCAACGGCGGCCCGATTGCCGTGCCGCCCGATTCCCAGGTCACGATCGGCAAGGATGGGACCGTTTCGGTGCTTGCCCCGGGCAACCCGCCGACCGCCATTGCGATGATCGACCAGTTGAAGCTTGTGAACCCCGATCCGGCCACGCTGCAGCGCGGCGACGATGGGCTCTTTCGCACGTCCGACGGTCAGCCCGCCAACGCGGACCCCAACGTCACGGTGGTCGCGGGTGCGCTCGAGGGCAGCAACGTGAACCCGGTTTCGGCGATGGTCTCGATGATTACGAACGCTCGGCAGTTCCAAATGCAGACGAAGCTGCTGACGACAGCCGACCAGGACGATCAATCGGCCAACGAACTGTTGACGTTCACCAGCTGATCGGCGCGCCTCGCGCGACCGGACCGACACATTCAGGAGAAGCTCTACCTTGAACCGCTCTCTGTATATCGCCGCGACGGGCATGAATGCCCAGCAGTCCCAAATGGACGTGATCTCGAACAACCTGTCGAACGTCAGCACGACGGGTTTCAAGGGCTCGCGCGCCGTGTTCCAGGATCTCATCTACCAGACGCTGCGCCAGCCGGGCGCCAACTCCACCCAGCAGACCGAGCTTCCCTCGGGCAGCCAGGTGGGCACGGGCGTCGAGCAAGTCGCGACCGAGCGCCTCTATACGCAAGGCAACCTGCAGCAGACGGGCAACTCGCAGGACCTCGCCATCAACGGTGCAGGTTTCTTCCAGGTGCAGATGCCGGATGGCACGACATCCTACACGCGCGACGGCACGCTCCAGAAGAACGCGCAAGGCCAGCTCGTGACGTCGGCCGGCTATCCGATCCTCCCCCAGATCACGGTCCCGCAGAACGCCACGTCGCTCACGATCGGCACTGACGGCTCGGTCAGCATCACCGTTGCCGGGTCCACGCAGACGCAGGTGATCGGCACGATGCAGCTCGCGACCTTCATCAATCCGGCCGGTCTCCAGTCGATCGGTCAGAACCTGCTGCAGGAAACGCCGTCATCGGGCCAACCGAACGTGACGACCCCGGGCCTGAACGGCGCGGGCACGCTGCAGCAGGGCTATCTCGAAGCGTCGAACGTGAACGTCGTGCAAGAGCTCGTGAACATGATCGAGACGCAGCGCGCGTATGAAATCAACAGCAAGGCGGTCCAGACTTCGGACCAGATGCTGCAGACCCTGAGCCAGATGTCGGTGTAATGGCGGACAGGATCGTCGCTGATAGTCGCGGGTAGAAGATGTCGCCAACGAGCCCCTTTCCGTTTCGCATGCGCACGTTGCGCGCGTCGCTCTCGCTCATCCAGGCGGGCGCGCTCGCCGGCGTGCTCGCGGGCGCGTTCGCCGG
>NZ_DATJJF010000075.1:0-17505 GCF_035492435.1 Trinickia sp. | reverse complement strand
AACTGACCAAGAAACTCATCGACCTCATCCAGACTCGGTTCTTCCTCGATCAGCTTGCGTACGTTTTCGCGAAAGCGTGCCGCCATCTCACCGTCGATAAAGATCTCGCGCTGGGTGTTCTTATCCACGATCTCATAGCCGCCGGCGTTCATCGCAAGATGGTCAGCCTGAGGCGCGAACTCGACGACGCAGTAGTTGGCGCTGTTGTAGATCATTTGCATGGCGACACTCCTTATTCCGATGGCTTTTGGCCGTTTCCGCCCTGTAATTGGAGCGTGTGTGTGGAATTTCAAGGGGTGGGACTTAAACGATGCTTAAACCTCCCAGCAAATGGCGCAAAAAGCAAACCTCAAGCGAAGCAAACCTGAAGCGCGGTTTCTATAGATTAGACGCTTTCCACGCAAAACGTTGGAGGTGTGGAAAAACATCGACGTTTATCTGTGCGCCCCGACACCTTTCTTCATATATTGGGTTTATGGTTCGATACGCGTCGGCGGTGCGGTGGCGTCCGTTGCACTATCCTTTGAGGCAGAGGGCGCATTTTTCACGCCCGTAGGGACGAGTGCGCCGCTCCAGACAAGCTCTATCTGCGTACCGTTCGGCTCCGTTTGCATGATCCGCACCGGCAGCCAACCGAGCGCGGGAGCGAGCCACACGTCGAGGCGACGGGCGTCGCCCGCGTGACGCGGCAACCGCATGAAACGGCGCGCCTCGACAAAGCCGGCCGGGGCGCTGACGGTTTCATCGCCCATCGCCTCCATCGGCCAAGTCTCGCCGCTGTCGTTATCGGCGACGTAGAAGTTGCGGGTCACGCCCGGCTTATAGGCCTCGGGGTCGCCCCGCACGAGGCTTGCCAACTGCATCACCACACTGAAGCGATCCTGAGCACCGTCGGGCAGCGCAATCGTTACCGGCGTGCGGGTAAAAGCGATGTGCCGGGTTTCGCGATCGAACGTCGTGACGTTTTGACCGCGGCGCCCGCGTGTTTCGACGTAGCGCTGCGGGGCGAGTCCGAATGCGTCGATGCGACCTTCGCTTTCATACCTGAACTCACCAACAAACGGCAATGGAATCGATATGACCATCGCGTAGCCGACGCCGTCGCTCGCCCAGTGGATCGTGCTTGGCGCATTGCGCATGCCGTTGTAAAAAGTGTCGTATCGCAAATCGCCGGACGGCGGCGCCGCAAATTTGAGGCCCTGCCTTGGCGGGCCGCTCGTGCCGGCGCCGGCGCCGGCGTTTTCGGCATTGCCGCCAGCACGCGCGCCGTCGAGCGCGGCTGCATTGCCGCTTGGGCCTATGGGGGCCGAGGCGGAAACGGGTGCTGAAGCAGACATCGAGGTGGCGTCGCGCGGGGACGGTACGGCCGCAGGCGCCTTTGGCGTCACCGATTGCAGCACTGGCGCCGGCGTGGCGGCGTGTCGCGCTGCGTTTTCTCCCGGGGCTGGCGCGGGTCGGGCGCGGTCTGCTGCGGGTGGGGTCGGCCGCGCTTTGGGGACACGGGGCGGTGGATGAGACGTGGCGCTTGGCGCTTGCTCGATACGCTCGGGTTGCAGAAGTTGCACTTGGACCGGTGGTTTCTCGGCGGGAGGCGGGAAAGGTTTTCGCTCGCGCGCGATCCAGGCCGCCACGGTGGCGTGCAAGACCAGCACGATCGCCAGGACGACGCTCCAGCGCAGCACGTGCGGGCGGGGCGCTGAGCCATCGAGGCGCGTGTGGGCGGCAGATGAAGGGGGACCAAGCGGCATGGCGAAGGGACGGTAAACCACCGGAAAACGAGCAAAGCGGAAAACAAGCCTGCCTATCTTCTTTGGCAGGCCGAGAGCGCCCATAGGGCAACACCGTGCATCGCAGCGTCGCTGCCGGACAATTCGACCAAGGCGTGCCGACGGATGTTCCGCCGATGCCGCCGCTGCAGTCTGGCCTTGTAAAGACGCACTGTAGCCTAGCTTGCAGATGTAAGCGTATGACCACATGCGACAGCACAGGGCAATATCGACCCAACGCGGCGACCCAGCGAGGGGACATTCCGTCGACCAGCCGGCCCACAACGCAAGTAGGGAGGGCGCGTCAACATGGCATCGTAAAATAGTTCGCTTCCCTGTTCATTGCACCGCATGCCGCTATGAAACTTGCCACCCTGAAGGACGGTTCGCGCGACGGTCAGCTCATCGTCGTATCCCGCGATTTACGTACGGCCGCCATTGCTGACGCCATCGCGCCGACGCTCCAGCGCTCGCTCGACGACTGGCCCTTTTACGCGCCACAGCTCGCCGAGCTTTACGCAGCGCTGAACCAGGGCCATGCGCGTCACACATTCCCGTTCGTCGCAAAAAACTGCATGGCGCCGCTGCCGCGCGCGTTTCAGTGGGCAGACGGGTCAGCTTACCTGAACCATGTCGAGTTGGTGCGTCGTGCGCGAGGCGCCGAAATGCCGCCCGAACTGTCGACCGATCCGCTCATGTACCAGGGGGGCAGCGACGATTTCTTGGGGCCCTGCGACGACATCGTCTGCCGTTCCGAAGCATTCGGGATCGACTTCGAGGCCGAAGTGGCTGTCATCACGGGGGACGTGCCGATGGGGACATCGCCTGAAGCGGCATTGCGAGGGATTCGTCTGGTGATGCTGGCCAATGACGTCTCATTGCGCAACTTGATCCCGGGTGAACTCGCAAAAGGGTTCGGTTTTTTTCAGAGCAAGCCCGCGACAGCCTTCTCGCCGGTAGCCGTCACGCCCGACGAACTAGGCGACAATTGGCGCGAAGGGCGTCTGCACCGCCCGGTGGTCGTCCATTGGAACGGCAAAAAGGTCGGCCAGCCGGACGCCGGCGTCGACATGGCGTTTCATTTTGGCCAATTGATTGCGCACGCGGCGAAAACGCGCAACGTCCGTGCGGGCTCGATCGTCGGGTCCGGCACAGTGTCGAACCGCGAAGCGGCGCGCGGATTTTGCTGCATCGCCGAGAAGCGTTGCCTGGAAACCCTCGCCGACGGCGCGCCGAAGACGGACTTCATGCAATACGGCGACACGGTCCAGATCGAAATGTTCGACGAGGGCGGCAGGTCGATTTTCGGTGCAATCGAGCAGAGCGTCGCACCGCTGGCCGTTGCCGGCTGATCGATTCGCACTGACCAGAGTGGTCGACAGTGGTTTGTCCGGCCGCGCCGGGTTTCGCCCAATGCGCCAGTCGCGCACGCGGGCCTACACTGGCAAGGCGGCCCCCCGATTTTTCAAGCGAGGCTAGACGCACATGACCAATACCGGTGGCGACAAAATGCCATTCGCAGGTTTTCCGGGCTTTCCGCCTGCTGAAATGCTCGACAAGATGTGGGACATGATGCGGCTCGCGCCATTCGGGGCGTCCTTCCCCGGCATGCCGGGCGCGGCACCTGGACTGAGTTCGCCGCTTTCGGCGATGTCGGACCTCGTTGCGCCGCTGATGAACGTCGAGGAACTGGACAAGCGCATCACTGACCTCCGTGCTGTCGAGCAATGGCTGAAGCTCAATCTCAACATGCTGCAATCGTCGATCCAGGCGCTCGAAGTCCAGCGCTCCACGCTTGCAACACTGCGCGCATTCGGCGCGTTCGCGCAGGCATCGATGATGCAGCCTGGTCAGAGCGGTACCAGCCCGCAACCGCAGGGCACGGCGTCGTCAGGCTCCTCTGGGGCCAAGGGGTGGGCGGCGAAACCGGCTGAGCGCGAGGCGGCAAGCAGTGCCACCGCAACGGCATCGCACGAGCCTGCCGGTGACGAGGCCAAGGAGCCTGGTGCGGGGGCCGGTGCGACACCGGACGCGGCACCGTTCGATCCATCGGCCTGGTGGAATCTACTTCAATCGCAATTCAATCAGCTGGCTGCACTCGCCATGGCGCAGCCGGGCGCGGCGGCCGGGGCGCAGGGGCCGCAGGCAGGGCCGGGAGCCGCAGCCGCCGGCACCGGTGCCGGTGCCGGTGCCGGCGGCGAAGCGGCCACGCAGAGGCCGGCGCCTAAACGTTCCGCGCCACAAAAGCCGGCCGGCAAGACGTCAGGCCCGTGAAGGGGCGCCGGGACACCCCCCGGCGAGGCAGGCGAAGCCGCTGACACAGGCGACGGCGAATCGACCCGTTCGCAGCAGCGCTGATCAAGCTGAGGTACCGGGATCCGTAGCGCACGGAGCGCTAAGGCGTGCCGAACCGATCCGACCGATGGGGCGTGCGCTTTTTGCAAACATTCGCGTGCTATCATTTCAAAGATTTCGAGTTGTGGACGAACGCCGAAAAAAAATGATCGCGGCAGTCCGTTGTGCCGCCGTCCACCGGAATGCGAAAGGGAGAGGCTCGGCGCCTTGGGGAAAAAAACGCGCTCGAACTCATCGCGACCGACATCGCCGGCGAATATCTCGTCGCCGAGCGGGCGGGTTGCCGGATCGGCGCAGTATGGAACGCGATCGATCCGCGACGGCCGTCACTGCCGCAATCACCAGGTTTCGCTGCGTGTGTGCGCCTATTGGTGCGGCAGCAGCAATAGTTGAGGACACACAACACGCAATGAGCAGAACAGGGGTGGCACGATGAACACCATGCTTTATCCGGAACTTTACAAATCGCTCGAATCCGTCCGTTGGGACATGGAGAAGGATATTCCCTGGGACACGTTCGATGCGTCGCTGCTCACCGACGATCAGGCGAAGACAATCAAAATGAACGCGATCACCGAGTGGGCTGCATTGCCCGCTACGGAGATGTTCCTGCGTGACAACCGGCACGACAGCGATTTCTCCGCGTTCATGAGCGTGTGGTTCTTCGAAGAACAGAAGCACTCGCTCGTGCTGATGGAGTACTTGCGGCGCTTCAGGCCTGATCTGGTGCCGACGGAGGAAGAACTGCACGCGGTGCGGTTCGAGTTCGATCCGGCTCCGCCGCTCGAAACGCTGATGCTGCATTTCTGCGGCGAGATCCGTCTGAACCACTGGTATCGTCGCGCGGCCGAGTGGCACACGGAACCCGTCATCAAGCACATTTACGAAACGATTTCGCGCGACGAGGCTCGCCATGGCGGCGCTTATCTGCGCTACATGAAGAAGGCGCTGATCAATTGTGGCGACGCGGCGCGTGCGGCTTTTGCGAAAATCGGCGTCTTGATGGCATCGGCGCGGCGCACGGAACAAGCGCTGCACCCGACGAACCTGCACGTCAATCGCCAGTTGTTCCCGCGCGATACGGTTCAGTCGCGCTTGCCCGATCCGGAGTGGCTGGAGCGCTGGCTCGACGAGCAGATCCGGTTCGACGACGGCTGGGAGAACAAGGTGGTCGAGCGCATCTTGCACAATCTGTCGGTGCTCTTCGAGCGCACGTTCACGACGGCGCAAGAGCTCAATCGGTATCGCAAGGAAATTACGGTGAGGCTGCAGGCGCAGCAAGGCTCGGCCGGCGGCGCTCAGCCCGCTTAAGAGCCCGCACAAGAGCCGCGTCAGGCAGGCGCGGCGATGCGCATCGTGCATCATCATGGCCCGCTGGATGGAGGAGTCGTTTCCAACGTTCCACCACCGGCGGGTTTTTTCTGTCTTTGTCAGCAGCGCGGCCTTGCGTTTTCAGCGTCCGCTTCTTCAGTTTTTTCGCTTTCGCGAGCCCCTTGCGCCATGAGTGCCCTCTTCGAACGCAAAATAATCACCCGCGAAGCGCTCGCCGCGCACCGTGCGTCGATGGCTGCGCCCGTCGTCTTCACCAACGGCGTCTTCGACATTCTCCATCGCGGGCACGTCACCTACCTCGCGCAAGCGCGCGCGCTCGGCGCCTGTCTCATCGTCGGCGTCAATAGCGACACGTCGGTCCGCATGCTCGGCAAGGGGGACGACCGTCCGATCAATTGTGACGAGGACCGCATGGCATTGCTCGCGGCGCTTGAGTGCGTCGATTGGGTCGTGCGCTTCGAGGAGAAGACGCCCGTCGATCTCATCGCCGCTTTGCGTCCGGATATCCTCGTGAAGGGCGGCGACTACGATATGGACGCACTGCCTGAGTCAGCGCTCGTGCGAAGCTGGGGCGGACGTGCGCTCGCCATTGCGTTCGAGCATGAGCGTTCGACGACGGCATTGCTCAAGAAGGTGCGCACACATCGCGTGTGAGTGGCGTCGGCTGCACGGTTCGCCGCCGTCGGCAAGCCATCAATGCGGCTCGAGAATCGAGACTGCTAATTCGCAAGCGGCGAAGTGGTGACTGCCGGCTCGGGCGCGGCCTTGCCCACGACGGGCTGGTCGCTCGCCTCGGCAGCCGTGATCGGCCGCGTCTTCAGCCATTCGGGATGGATCTGGTGGTTCAGGTGGTCGGGTTCGCGCAGCCCTGACGCCGGCAGCGACCCGAGCGTGCCGCTCGCGAGCCCCAAAGCAGCCAGATTGGCAAGCACGAGAATGACGATCAGCCAGCGCAACATCGTGGACCTCTCCCTCATTCGTTCAAAGCGATAAAGCGCGCATCTGCCGCAACGTCCGGCGACGGCCGGCAAATGCGTACGCGACGGGTGTTCGCCGCAACGGCATCGAAATCAGATCGCCTCTTGTGCTGCGATCAAGGCAAGCCCCGAAAGTACCAGCCCGTCATGACGCGTAAAGGGCACGGTCAAGGCGTGTGCCACCTCGTCGGCGGCGCCGCCGCCAATGACAAGCCTGACGGACGCATGCCAGGCTCGCGAGAGCTCATGCCATGCACGCTCGACGAGCCCCGTCTGCGCCAGCAGCGATCCGGCCGAAATGGCCTGCGACGTTTCGGTGACGAACCACTGGCGCTCGCATGCGCCTTCCGTCAGCTCACGCGCCGAATCGGCGGCCAGAATGGGCAATTGTGCCGTATGCTCGCCCAATGAGCGCATCATCAGGGTCCAGCCGGGTGCGATGAGGCCGCCCGCAAACGTCCCATCCGCTTTGAGCGCCTCAAGCGTCGTGGCTGTGCCGAACGTCGCAATCAACACATCTTCGCCGGGAAACGCCGCATGAGCGCCGATAAGGGAGGCCCAACGGTCGCTGCCCAGGCGCCCAGGCTCGCGATAGCTGTTCGTGACGCCGCACTGCCGCTCGCACGCGCGGATCGTCGTGCGTGGGAGGGTCGGCCAATGGTGCTCGATCAGCGCGTCAATCCTGGCGAGCACGGCGTCGCCCGCTACGTTGGAGATCCAGGCGCTGTCGGGGCGCGGCAGCAGGGCCCAATCGGGCGGCGCGCCGAAGTCCATCAATTCGCCGCGCGGCGCATCGGCATGTGCAAAAGCCCCTTGCTGCGAAAAAACGCCGGGACCCTCGGCCAGCGCCCACTTGATGCGGCTGTTGCCAGCATCGATGAGCAGAAACGGTGGCTTCATAACGCGTCCCGCTCGGGCAACGGCGGCTCGCCGAGGCGCAGGGAAACGTCGCCGGTTGTGATCGATGTCACGCCGTTCTCCGTGGCGATGCGCAACTGCCCCGACTCGTCCACGCCCAAGGCCGTGCCCCGCGCGAGCTCGTTGCCTTGCTCGATCAACACAACTTCACGCCCGGCGAAGACGTGGCAGTCATCCCAGCGCGCACGCAACGGCGCGAAGCCTTCGATCGAAAAACGTTCAAGGGCAGGGACGAGCGCCGCGAGCACCGCGGCAAGCGCGTCCGTTAGGTTGGTCCCGGGCAGCACGCGCTCGAGCGCCGCCGGCGGCGTCGGGCGCGCGAGCGTGACCGGCGCTTGTGCGCGGGCGGCGGCAAGTTCGGCGGCGAGTGTTGCGTCTTCGTGCAGGTTCAGGCCAATGCCGATGACGGCCGCGGTTGCGTCAGGGGTGCTCCAGGCCGTTTCGATGAGAATGCCGGCGAGTTTCGCGTCGTCGAGCAGCACGTCGTTCGGCCATTTGAGGCCGATGCGCGCCGAGTCGCGCGGCGCCATCCCCGGCAACGCCCGCAGCGCCTCGACAAGCGCGAGGCCGACCGCGAGACTCATGCCGGCCAGGCCCGCGAGCGGGCGCGGCAGCACATACGCTAGCGAAAACATCAGAGCACGGCCCGGCTGAGCGTGCCAGCTGCGCCCTTGGCGGCCGCGTCCTGCCGTCTGACGGTAGGCTGCGCGCACCGCGTGGATGCCGGGTGTGGCGCCGTTACGCGCCAAGGCCTTCATGCGCTGCATGAGGTCGGTATTCGTCGAGCCCGTTTCGTCGACGATCTCGAGCGCAGAGGCGGGTATTGTCGGGACGACCCGGCTTAGCGCGCGCGCCGGGTCGATGCGCCAGTCGGCCGCGTCAACGGGAGCGTTGCCGCCGGCGCGAGAGGGCGTCGGCGCAGGAGTGGCGGTATCGGTCATGCGGGGTATTGTAGCGGCCGCGCGCGCGGGACCCCACATCAAGCGATGCGGTCGAGCGCTCGACTGGCTAAAATGGCCGCACATCCACGTTCATGGGCGCGCACCTTGGACTTCGATACTCCACCCGGCCTCGTCATCGCCTCCGGCAGCCCGGGGCCGCTCGTCCGGCTGTCGGGGCAGTGGACGGCCCTCGCCCTCGCACGCGACCGCGACAGGGGCGGCGCGACGATGCGGCTCGCGTCGCTGAGGGGCGATACGTCAGCGTATTGGGATCTGCGTGCCGTCGAGCGCATGGACCATGTCGGCGGCCAGGCGTTGTGGCGCGTCTGGGGCCAGATGATGCCCGAGCGGATCGTGCTCACTGATACGCAGCGCGACATCTTCGCGCGCATCGCTCTGCTCGAGACGCATCGCGATGCACCCGCACCCGTCAAGCGGATAGATCCCGTGACGGCGCTCGGGTTGGCCATCTTTGGCTTCTTTGGTCATATCTACGACGGCATCGCGCTACTGGGGCGAGTCATGCTCGACGCGTTGAGCGTCATTCGCCGTCCGGCGGGTGGGCCGTGGACGGAGCTGTCGGCCAACATCTACAGTGCCGGCGCCAAAGCGCTGCCGATCACGGCGCTCGCCGCCTTTCTCATCGGGATCGTGCTCAGCTACCTGTCAGGGCAGCAGCTACGCCTCTTCGGGGCGAATCAGTTCATCATCAACATCCTCGGATTTGCGGTAATTCGCGAGCTTGGGCCCGTGCTCTCCGCGATACTCGTCGCGGGCCGCTCGGGCTCCGCGATCACGGCCCAGATCGGCGTGATGCGTGTGACCGAAGAACTCGATGCGATGCGCGTCATGGGCATCCCGCACGGGTTGCGCATCGTCTTGCCGCGCGTCGTCGCGCTCAGTATTGCCATGCCGTTGCTCGTGATGTCGACCAACGTCGTCGCGCTGGTGGGGGGCGCGCTTGCCGCGAAGGCGGTGCTCGGCATCGATATTGCGTACTTCCTGCGCAGCCTGCCTTCTGTCGTGCCTATCGCGAATCTTTATATCGGTCTCGGCAAGGGCATTACGTTCGGCGTTCTGATCGGCCTAGTCGCGTGCCACTTCGGTTTTCGTATCAAGCCGAACTCACAAAGCCTGGGCAAGGGGACGACCTCCTCCGTGGTGACGTCGATCACCGTCGTCATTTTTGCCGATGCTGTGTTCGCCATCCTCTTTCAAAATGTGGGGCTCAAATGACCTCGCCGCTTTCCGCAGTCGTGCGCGACTGCCCGCCACCGGTGATCGCCGAGAAGGTGATCGAAGTGCGTAACCTGACGAAGCGCTACGGCAGCAATATCGTGCACGAGCATCTGGATTTTGACGTGAGACGGGGTGAGATCGTCTCGATTGTGGGGGGCTCCGGCTCGGGAAAGACGGCGCTGGTGAGGCAGATTCTCGCCCTCGAGCGGCCGAGTTCCGGCTCGATCGCCGTGTTCGGCGAGGATATTTCGGAGATCGAGCCGAACGCCGCCCGAGTCATGCGAAGCCGCGTCGGCATGCTCTTCCAGGAAGGCGCGCTTTTTTCATCGCTCTCGGTGTTCGACAACATCGCCCAGCCCGTTCGCGAGCTCGGACGGGTGCCGCGCCGGCTGCTGCACGACATCGTGATGCTCAAGCTCGAGATGGTGGGGCTGCCCTGCAAGCATGCATCGAAAATGCCGGCCGCCCTGTCAGGCGGCATGGTGAAGCGCGTCGGCATTGCGCGTGCGCTCGCGCTCGAGCCCGAGCTGCTCTTTCTCGATGAGCCGACGGCCGGGCTCGACCCGCAATCATCGGAAGAATTCGTCGACCTTATCGCCACGCTGCATCGTGCCTTGGGGCTGACTGTCGTCATGGTCACCCACGATCTCGATACGATGACGGCGCTCTCGACACGTGTGGCTGTCATCGCGGATCGGAGGGTCGTCGTAGCCGCGCCGATTGAGGAAGCGGCCGGCATCGAGCACCCGTTCATCCGCGAATTTTTTCTTGGACGGCGTGGCCGCAGAGCCCTCCAGGCACTGCCGCCCGAGCGCCGCGCGAAGCTCCCGCTCGCCGCACTCGCCTCGGCATCGGCGGAGGTTTCGCTATGACCAAGCATGACGCACCGACGTATGGCCGATTCAAGTTGCCCGATTGAGGAGAGGGCGCGGCAAGTGGTGGCGTAGGGGCCGCGAAGGAGCGGGGGCATCGCGTCCCGCACGACGGTCATAGACGCTCAAAACTGTGTACTGAACGACGCACACGGTCACTTCACCCGTGGGCGAACAGATCGGGCAACGGGAAACCGCGAATGGAAAACAAATCGCATGCCTTTTGGGTCGGGCTTTTTTCCATCGGATTGATGCTTGCCATCGCGCTCACCATTTTCTGGTTCAGTATCGATCGGGCTGTGCGCGTGCCCTATGACCTTATCGCGCACACGAGCGTAACGGGACTGACGACAGATGCCCCTGTTCGCTATCGCGGTCTCGACATCGGCAAAGTGGCGTCGATTCGCTTCGATCGCTCGCATCAGGGGCAGATCATCATCCGCATTCTCGTGGACAAGGGCGCGCCGATTACTCACTCGACGTTTGGCGGCCTTGCATTTCAGGGCTTAACGGGACTGGCGTTCATCCAGCTCGATGACAGCGGGACCAATACAGAGCCGCTGGCTTCGTCGGCCAACGCCGTCGCGCAGCTGCCGTTGCAGCCGGGTTTCTTCGATCAGCTGCAGGAGCGTGGCGACGTGTTGCTGCGGGAGTTTCAGCGCGTTGCGACCCGTGCAGACGCGATGTTGTCGCCGGAAATGCAAACGCAGTTGATGGCAACCGTAGCGAGTCTGCAGCGCACCGCCGATGCGGTGACGACGCTCGCGCAGCAAGCCGGGCCAACTGCGAAAGCGCTGCCCGGTGCGCTTGCCGATCTAAAGCGCGCGCTCGGGGCGGCCGATGCGCTGCTCACGAACCTCAACGCGCCGGGCGGTCCGCTTTTCGTGAATCTCGACAAAGTGGGCACGGCTGCCGACCGCGCGAGTGTGGCGCTCGTGCAGATGAACGCGTCGATCGATGGCATATCGCAGCGCCTTGCCTACGAGACGCTGCCGCGCGTCAACGCGCTGACTGCCGATGTAAGCGATGCCGCGCGCTCGTTCGATCGCGCGGCATCCGTATTCAGTTCGAGCCCGAGAAGCGTGCTCTTCGGCGTCGGCCCTGCGGCGCCGGGGCCCGGCGAGCCTGGATTCGCATGGCCCGCTGCAGCGCCGGCATCGCACTCGGCATCGCGCTAGACGGGCCAGCCCAATCGAAAGCCGACTCACTTGCAAGGAAATCGATTCATGCGAAGCCCGATCGACCTTCACGCCCCGTCGGCTACACAAAAGCCGCATTTTTCTGGCCGCGGCGCGGCGGTGCGCATATGGCGCCCGCTGCCCATGATCGGCGCTCTACTGGCCGTTCTCGCGACTCTCGGCTGCGCCGTTGGCACGCCGTCTGCCGACAACGATTTCCGTTACGACCTCGGCCCGGCGCAGGCGCAAGCTACCTTGACGCAAGGCGATCCGCAGCCTGCGGTGCGGGTTTTCGACGTGCGCGCGCCTCGCGCGCTCGATAGCAATGCCATCATCTATCGCTTGAATTATGTCGATCCGCGCCGC
The DNA here is from genome assembly GCF_035492435.1 of Trinickia sp. Taxonomy (GTDB): domain Bacteria; phylum Pseudomonadota; class Gammaproteobacteria; order Burkholderiales; family Burkholderiaceae; genus Trinickia. The sequence continues at coordinate 5,561 of NZ_DATJJF010000075.1, read as the reverse complement.
GCGGCCGCATACGCGCACAGTCACTGGACGATGCCTCCGGCACTGCTGCTGACGCAACGTCTGCGTGCTGCGCTGTCGGCGCAAGGCACGGTGGCAGCGCCTGGCGCAGCCGTTCTCGGGCCGCTGTTGACGGTCGATCTAGATGAGTTCGAACAGGTATTCGATGCTGAAGGCCAGAGCCACGGGGCACTGACTGCGCGCGCGACGCTGACCCGAAATGGGCAGGTGATGGCGCAGCGCACGTTCGTCGCGCGTGCACCTTCCGAGATGCCGAACGCGGCGGGCGGGGTGGGGGCGCTGGCGGTGGCAAGCGATGACTTCATCGCACAGCTGATTGCTTGGCTCGACATTCAGGCGTCCGTTGCGGCGCGTTAATGCGAGGAAGCTTTCGCGCATCTCACACAAGCGGCCGAAAACCGTGACCGCACCGGCGCCGGCATCTTTTCGAGCGCCAAGCGGGCGACCGCGCTGCTCGCTATAATCGCCCGAACCATCGTGACCGATTTGTCGGTCAACGGTTCGTTCGAGTTGACATCCGGCGCGGGCGGCCTCCCATCGAACTGCGCCGCTGCATCTGTATCACCGCAGCAGTGAAGGGCCATGCGGCCAACGCACCGTCCAACCCACTAGATCATGGATTCCTTCTACAAGCACCACGTGTTTTTCTGTCTGAACCAGCGCGGACCCGATGCGGAGCGTCCCAGCTGTGCGAACTGCAACGCCGAGGCGTTGCAGGAATATGCCAAGATGCGCGTGAAGCAGCTCGGCCTCGCCGGCCCTGGCAAAGTGCGGATCAACAAGGCCGGCTGTCTCGACCGCTGCGAACAAGGGCCGGCGGTCGTCGTCTATCCCGAAGGCACTTGGTACACCTATGTCGACGAATCGGACATCGACGAGATCGTCGATTCGCATCTTGCCAACGGCAAGATCGTCGAACGCCTCCTGATCGATCGTTGATCGTTGTGCCGATTGAGAACTCGTGAATGAACGCCCAGACGAAAAAATTTCTGATCGACGGCCCGGTCGGCAAGATCGAGCTCGCCTTGGACCTGCCCGCCGGGACGCCGCGTGGCATGGCGCTCGTCGCGCATCCGCATCCGCTCTTTGGCGGCACGATGGACAACAAAGTCGCGCAGACCCTTGCGCGCTCCCTCGTGCAACTCGGCTATCTGACCTATCGGCCGAACTTCCGCGGAGTGGGCGAGACGGAGGGTGAGCACGACAATGGCATCGGTGAGCGCGACGATCTGCGCGCTGTCATCGAATACATGCGCGCGCAGCCGAGCCAAGCCGAGCTGCCGCTCGTACTGGCGGGCTTCTCGTTCGGCACGGCCGTGCTGTCGCACGTCGCGGCTTCGATGCGCGAGGCGGGCGAGCACATCGAGCGCATGGTGTTTGTCGGCACGGCGACAAGCCGCTGGGACGTCGCGCCCGTACCCGAGAACACGCTCCTGATCCACGGCGAGATCGACGAAACCGTGCCGCTCGCGGCGGTGCTCGAATGGGCGAGCCCGCAAGAGTTGCCCGTCGTCGTCATTCCTGGCGCCGAGCACTTTCTGCATCGCAAGCTGCACGTGTTGAAGCGCATCATCGTGGATGCCTGGAAGTAGGTCTGCACACGGCGGGAGCATGGCGCATCCTGTGCCGCGCGAGCGGGCAGGCCACCGGCGCAGAGAGACTGATGACGCGGTATTTTGCGGTGCCCTGCCGCTATAATGGACCCGACTTTTTTGCGCGAGCGCCGCGGCGAACGCGTCCTATGCCCGTTTAGTCGCTGTCTGTAGCAGCCAGCGGTGCCCGAAGTTCGGGCGGCGCCCAATGTCACGAAGGCGTCAAAACGGTGTCTGGGCGCTTTCGCCGGTTTGGAGACGCTCGCGTGAACCGACCGCATATGCCTGTGTCCAACGCTCGCTGTTCGCCGCCATACCTCGTTTGCTGGTTTTCTTCGCGTGTCGCGGCGCTGCACGCGTCGGCCGGGCGCACCCTCCGTCGCGCGCAGCACGCGCAAGCTCTCTTTCGCACGAACTGACTCACTCTATGCGCTCTTCTTTCTCCGGCCTTTTGCCTTCGATCTCGTCGATTTCATCGTTTGCGTCCCCCCTCGTTCCTCAGTCGATCGTTTCTCGCGCGCCGCTCGCCTTGGTAGCCGCCGCGACCATCGCCGCAGGCGTGAGCTATGCGCCCGTCGCCGCGGCGCAGGTGCCGCCGCCGGCGGTTTCGGCGCGCTCTTGGGTGCTCGTCGATGCGACGGCCAATCAGGTGCTGGCCTCGGGTAACGCCGACGAGCGCGTAGAGCCCGCATCGCTGACGAAACTCATGACGGCGTACCTCGTCTTCCAGGCGCTGCACGACAAGAAAATCTCGATGGACCAGGTGGTGACGCCTAGCGTGGCCGTGCGCCGGGTACGTAACGACGAATCGCGCACGTTCATCGAGGCGGAAAAGCCGGTGACAGTGCACGACCTCGTCTACGGCATGATCGTGCAATCGGGCAACGATGCGGCGATTGCACTCGCCGAGCTCGTTGGGGGCAGCGAGGCGCAGTTTACCGACATGATGAACGCGCAAGCGCAGAGGCTCGGCATGAAGGGGACGCACTATGCCGACGTGAACGGCATGCCCGACCCGCAGCACTACACGACGGCGGCCGATCTGGCGACGCTCTCGACCCACCTCATCCGCGACTTTCCCGAGTACTACAGCATCTTCTCGGTCAAGGAGTTCACGTATAACAACATCAAGCAGCCGAATCGCAATCGGCTGCTGTGGCTCGATCCCACGGTCGACGGCTTGAAGACGGGCCACACTCAGGCGGCCGGCTTCTGCCTGATCGCGTCGGCAAAGCGATCGCTGCCGGGCGTGCCCGACGCATCGCGCCGCATCGTGACGGTCATCATGGGCGAAGACAAGGAAAGCACGCGTGTGCAGGACGGCATGAAACTGCTGAACTACGGCTATAGCGCGTACGATACGGTACGTCTCTTCAAGGCCAACCAGCCGGTTCAGACGCCGCGCGTGTACAAGGGCGCGGCCGACGTTGTGACCGTGGGCGTAACGAGCGACCAGTACATTACCGTGCCGCGCGGCCTGGGTGAGAAGGTGAAGCCGCAGTTCACGCTGCGCTCGCCGCTGATTGCGCCGATTGCCGCAGGGCAGACGGTTGGCACCGCGCAGATCGTGGCCGACGGCAAGACGCTGACGCAGTTCCCGGTCGTCGCGCTGCAGCCGGTGCCGCAGGCGGGCATTACCGGCCGCGTCTGGGACTCGCTGATGCTGATGGTCGGCAAGAAGCAATGACGACAGAGTGATGGTGGAGCTAAGCCAATGAGCCCGGTGAATGAATCGCTGTTCGAGTTTCCTTGCGACTTTCCGATCAAGGTGATGGGCAAGTCGCACCCTGATTTTGCCGATTCCATCGTGACCGTCGTGCGTCAGTTCGATGCGAGCTTTGACGCCACGCGGGTGGAGCGACGGCAGTCAAGCGGCGGCAACTATGTCGGATTGACGGTGACGGTGCGCGCCGTAAGCCGCGAGCAGCTCGACGATATCTATCGTGCGCTGACCGGGCATCCGCTGGTGTCTGTCGTGCTTTGAAACGTGTGGTGTCCCGGCGGCCGCTGCGAAAAGCGGGCGCCGGGACTGCTAGAGCGCACGAATGGTACGGATGTGCCACGCGGGCGTTCGACACCTCGCATCAATCGCTGTCCGCCCGCGCAAGCGCCCCCCCTGCATCGACATTCCTCGCGCCCAAGCGAGCCTCCTCAAAGAGCGAGCGATACTGTTTGACCTCATCGAAGAGCCAAGTGCGGAACGCCTGCACGCGGGAGCTCGTGACGAGCGGCGGTGGACAGACAAAGTAGTAGTCCCACTGGGAGGGCGCATCGATATCGAAAAGGCGCACCAAGCGCCCCGCGATCAGTTGTTCGATGGCGATCGAACGACGCGCGAGCGCAATCCCTTGGCCATCTTCGGCTGCGAGCAGTAAGTTAGACGAATCGTCGAAGAGCACACCGCGCCGCGGCTCGGTAATTCCCGGCAGCCCCGCAGCGGCGAACCACGTTCCCCAAAGCTCGGAATCGGAGCGCAGCAACGGCGCGTGGGTCAAGTCCGCCGGGGTTTTAGGAAGCTGCCCGCCATTGAACGTAGGCGCGCAGACCGGAAAGATAACCTCCTCCAACAACGGCTCGACGTGCAAATCGGGGTAGTGGCCGCTGCCGTAGCGAATCGCCACATCTACGTCGTCGCGCGAAAAGTCGGCGAGGGCGCTCGTCGAAAGCAAATCCAGATTGATGTGCGGGTTGCGGTCGATGAAACGGCCGATGCGCGGCGTCATCCAGCGTGCCGAAAACGACGGCGACGACGACACGACAAGATGCCGCTCGCGCTCGGAACCCTGGACGTCGTGTGTCGCATCGGCGAGCGCCATCAACGCGGCGCGTACCGCTTTGGCGTAACGGCAGCCGGCCTCTGTCAGGCGCACACGCTTGCCGATGCGTGTGAAGAGCGCGACGCCGAGCTCCTCTTCGAGCGCGCGCAACTGGTGGCTCACGGCACCGTGCGTCACGAACAGTTCCTCAGCCGCTCGAGAGAAGCTCTCATGCCGGGCGGCGGCTTCAAACGTGCGCAGAGCGTTAAGCGCAGGCAATCGTCGGAGGTCCATTGTTAATCCTGCTCACATACGCGTGAGAATTGATCGTTTTGCGCCGAGGCGCGGCATGTCTACGATTCTAGACATCCAAGGCATCTTCTGTGAGGCGATCATGAGAGAGATTTCTTCAAGCGTCACGTTCGAGATCGAACCGCGTGAAACGGCTGCAATGATGATTGAGCACAGCACACGGCTGTCGGTGGAGGGGGCATCCGTCTGGGTGACGCGCAGCAACGACGTCGAGGATTACTGGCTCTGCCCCGGTGATTCGCTGCTGCTGCGGCGTGGCGAGCGGCTGTGGTTGAGCGTGGACGGAGACCGGTCGGCCCGGGTGGGATTTGTCGCGCCGCTTGCGCGCAGTGCTCTCGTGCGCGATGCCCTGGCAGCGGCGGCCGAACGACTCGGGTTGCGGTGGCGCGGCAGCTTGCGCGCGGTGTAAAGCTAACGTGAAGTGCGGACCGAAGGCGCCCGACGCCGCCGGTCCGAAGCCGGTTTTGAAAAAAATCTGCCCCATAGAGGAGGCACAGTCCCGCGAAACCAAAATTCAGAAAAATCTCGTCGCGGGTTGGTGAAATCGCGGCCGGATTGCGGACCACAGACGGCACTTGGTCGGTGAAAGGAGGCACAAGAAATGGGTGGCCCAAAACAGGGCCAAAAGCCACGCGTGCGCGCCTTCGCCGTAATGCCGGACCCGTTTCGGCGCCGCGAGTGCGAGGGTGAGCAGGGGATTGGCACAAAAAAGTCCGAGCCGCTTGATGCCAAGTGGCACACCGTGCGTTTGTGGTGCGTGCTTGGGGGAGGGGACGCCATTCCGGTAGACTATTGGCATTATGTGTGCCACGCCGCTCACCGAACCGCTCGCTGCGTCGTCGATTTCGATTGATGCACCACACGTCACCGTGGACGGGGCAAT